>CALAAN010000027.1 GCA_937884915.1 uncultured Oscillibacter sp. | reverse complement strand
TCGTGCGCGGTAATTACAGCGTGCAGTAAACTTACATAAGGAAAAGAGCTTGTGCATAAGATGGCACAGGCTCTTTATTATATGTGGGCAGGGGGGAAGAGCGGTGGAGGATTGGAGACCATTGCCGCGGGGATCGTTTTTCCGCTCGGCGCGGCTCGACTGCGCGCTCTCGCTGTTATCCGGCGCGATGATGCGCGAGGAGAAAAGTGGAAAACTGTTGGCGCTGCCGTACAGCGAGAACGCGCCGTTCCCGCTGCCGGAGCTCTTCTGCCTGGCCCGCATCGAGATGGTCGGCGGGAGAAAATGCGTCATTTATCGTGTGGATGAGAAAAATTTGCCCATCCTGTGAAAAAATGCAAATTATGTCTACCATCCCGAAAAAAAGTATGCTATACTTTCTCTGACTAAGATGAGAAAAGAGGTTCTGCACGATGAAATGTCCCTATTGCGGCTACAAAGAGAGCAAGGTCATTGATTCCCGCCCTGCCGAAGAGGGCAGCAGCATCCGCCGCCGGCGCGAGTGCCTCTCGTGCGCCAAGCGCTTCACCACCTATGAGACGGTGGAGAGCCTGCCGATGGTCGTCATCAAAAAGGACGGCAGCCGCCAGAGCTTTGACAAGCGCAAGGTCCTGAACGGCATGATCCGCGCGTGCGAAAAGCGCCCCGTTCCCTTCGAGGTGCTCGAGCAGAAGGCGGACGAGATCGAGCAGACGTTACAGAACTCTCTGGAGCGCGAGGTCAGCACCGAATACATCGGCGAGCTTGTCATGGACAAGCTGCGCGCTGTGGACGAGGTGGCCTACGTGCGCTTTGCCTCGGTCTACCGCCAGTTCAAGGACATCGATACGTTTATGAAGGAGCTCAACAAGCTGCTTGAAAGCAAGTAAAGCACTATAGAATGTTGGGGATAGAGATCTCCTGCATTTCAGACAGCACGCGAAGCTGAGACTGAAGCTCGGCGACACACGCGCGGAATTCCGCCTCGTCCTGCTCAAAGGCAAAGCTGTCCGCGCGGGCAAGCAGGGATTCGACCTCGTTGAGCTCATCGTGCTGCAGGATGATGTGGAAATACGTCGCGTGCGCGTCCCAGCTTTCGTGGAGAACGGAGAGATCGCCGCGCACGCTGTCCCAGTCCTCCGCCTGCGCGGTGTTCTGCAATCTGTCGAGCGCTGCGCACCAGTCTGTCACTAAGCCGTCGGCGACGGCAGCGTTTATGAGTGTTGCGCCGAAGAGCGTGAGCAGCAGGCAGAACGGAATCCAGAAAAATCGCTTCATTTGACACTGTCCTTTCCGATGCACAGAATTTTGCCCGCGCCGTCGAGCGAGAGCAGAAAGATCTCCGACGGGGCGCGGTAGCCCTGCGCACGCACGGTTTTGTCGAGCCACATACTGTCCAGCCCTGCGAGAACAAGATTTTCGCCCAGCACCCGCCCGTCGTTGATGAAGATGTGCGGGAGGAAGGTGTTGTCCTTGACGGGCTTTCCCAGCTGCTTCGGCGTTGCGGGCTGCTCGTCGGGATAGAGCAGGACTGAGAGCTGCCCGTCCGTTTCGAGCACTGCATATTTGACGGTCGTGAGGTCCGTCACGCCCTGCGATCTGAGTTCTTCGATGAGCTCGTCGAGCGTGAAACGGTTGTGGCGCATCGCGTCCTGCTGCACCTTGCCGTCTAAAATGAGCGCCGTCGGGCTGCCGCAGATCAGTCGGCGCAGACGGATGGAGCGTACGCTCCCCCACGAGAGCAGCATCGAGAGCGACAAGAGCGTCATGATCGGGATGACGCCGTTCAAAAGCGGGATGCCAAAGTCCTGCATCGGCACGGCGGCCAGATCCGAAATGAGCAGCGTGAGCACGAGCTCGATGGGCTCAAGCTCGCCGATCTGCCGCTTGCCGAGAAGGCGCAGGCCGACCATGATGAGAAAATAGAGTACGATCGTGCGGATAAAAGCAGTAGCCATAGTCATCCTCCCTTTTTGGGAGTTTGCCCCGCGAAGGGGCGAAATAACCGCTTTCCTCCGGAGAAGTCCGGTTGAAATACATCAAATCGCAGAAGTGAAAGGAGTTCATGGAGTTACTCCATCATAAGCGCCAGCGCCCGCCCTTGGCGGGACGACGAGGTGGGAAGAGGATCGAAATTTCGGCGGATGCTTCCCCGTGCCCGTGGGCGCGCACACAGCCGACAAACATGCGGGCGACCGCAGAACAAAGGGGCTGTGACCACGGAAAAAGCGACAAATGACTGCGCATTTGTCCTTTTGACGAAGCGGCTTTGCGCCGCAAAGGGGCATTTCTGCCCATTTTCAAAAATCATCAAAAGGAGAATGTACTTATATGTGTGGAATCGTTGGATTCATTGGTCAGGAACAGGCGGCCCCCATTCTGCTGGATGGGCTGGCACATTTGGAATACCGCGGGTATGACTCCGCGGGCGTGGCCGTCATCTCGGCGCAGGGAAAGCTGCAGGTCGAAAAAGCCGTGGGCCGGCTCAAGGTCCTTAGCGAGCAGATCCATGGCGGCGCGGACCTGGAGGGCTGCATCGGCCTCGGCCACACCCGCTGGGCGACGCACGGCGCGCCGAACATCGTCAACTCCCACCCCCACGTGAGCGAAGACGGCAAGTTCGCCGTCATCCACAATGGCATCATCGAAAACTACGTCGAGATCAAGGAATTCCTGATCGGTCAGGGCATCCGGTTCAAGTCCGAAACCGATACCGAGGTCGTGGCGCAGCTGCTGGAATTCTACTACAACGAGTGCCACGACTTTTTAGAGGCCGTGGGCCGTGTGCTGCGCCGCATCGAGGGCGCATACGCGCTCGGTATGCTCTGCACCGACTGCCCCGACCGCATCATCGCCGCGCGCAAGGACGCGCCGCTGCTACTCGGCTACGGCGAGGGCTGCAACTTCCTCGCCTCCGATGTGACGGCCATCATCAAGCACACGCGCGATGTCGCGTATATGGAGGACGGCGAGGTCGCCGTGCTGACGCGCGACGGCATCGAGGTCTATGATGCGCTCGGGCAGAGAGTCGAAAAGAAGCACTTCACCGTCGACTGGGAGGTCTCCGCCGCGGAAAAAGGAGGCTACCAGCACTTTATGCTCAAGGAGATCATGGAGCAGCCCGAGGCGCTGCGCCGCGCGATCTCCCCGCGCATCAAGGACGGCAAGGTCGTCTTTGACGATCTCAAGCTCCCTGTTGAAAAGATGCGCGAATTCACCCGCATTTTTATCGTCGCCTGCGGCTCTTCGTACCACGTCGGCATGATCGGCAAGTATAACCTCGAGCACCTGCTGCGCCGCAATGTCGAGGTCGTGCTCGCGTCCGAATTCCGCTACAGCGACCCCATCGTGGACGACAAGTCGCTCGTCATCGTGATCTCTCAGTCGGGCGAGACGCTCGATACCATGGCCGCGCTGCGCGAGGCGAAAAAGCGCGGCGGCTACATCCTCTCCATCGTCAACGTGGTCGGCTCGTCCATCGCGCGCGAGTCGGACGACGTGCTCTACACCTGGGCCGGGCCCGAGATCGCCGTCGCGACGACGAAGGCCTATTCCACGCAGCTCGCGGTGCTCGACATGATCGGCCTTGCGTTTGGCGAGGCGCTCGGCACGGTGAAAAAGGAAGAATATGACGAGGCCGTCGCGGAGCTCCAAAAGCTGCCGGAGAAGATGGAGCAGTTCCTTGCGAGCGAGAGCTGCAAGGCTATCCCCAAGTACGCTTCCCAGTACTTTAACCACAACTCCGTCTTCTTCATCGGCCGAAACCTCGACTACGCGCTCGGCCTTGAAGGTTCGCTCAAGCTCAAGGAGATCAGCTACATCCACTCCGAGGCCTACGCCTCCGGCGAGCTCAAGCATGGTACGATCTCGCTCATTGAGGACGGCACGCTTGTCATCGCGCTCGGCACCTACGCCCCGCTTTTCGACAAGGCCATGAGCAATGTGGTCGAGGTCAAGGCCCGCGGCGCAGACGTTCTCGCATTCGCGACCGAGAGCCACCGCGGCGAGATGGCGAAGACCGTCGAAAATGTCATCACCATCCCCGACACGGCGCAGATGCTGCTGCCGTCGCTCGGCGTCGTGCCGCTGCAGTTGCTGGCGTATTATATCGCGCTCCAGCGCGGGTGTGATATTGATAAACCTCGCAATTTGGCGAAATCTGTCACTGTGGAGTAACAGGACTTGGAAAAAGGAAGCCCGAAAGGGCTTCCTTTTTTGCGCCCGTGGGGCGCGGGGATTTTGCAGCCCGAAGGGGCTGCGGGGGTTCCCGCGCGAGCGCGGGAGGGAGGGGCGGCGTGCGCGCCGCGGCACCAAAGGGGGTATTCTCTTTCCGAAGAGAATACCC
>CALAAN010000026.1 GCA_937884915.1 uncultured Oscillibacter sp. | reverse complement strand
TAGAGCTCCACCGTGTCGCCGCGCACGCGGAAGCGGTTGCGCTCGAAGGCGACGTCGTTTCGCTCGTAGCGAATTTCGATCAATCGCTTTAAGAGAAAATCGCGCTCCATCGTCATGCCCGGGCGGAGCGAGATCATCAGCTTTTCAAAATCCTCCGGCTCGCCGAGACCGTAGATGCACGAGACGGACGAAACGACGATCACGTCGCGCCGCTCGAGCAGCGCGCAGGTGGCGGAGAGCCGCAGGCGGTCGATCTCCTCGTTCGTCGAGGCGTCCTTCGCGATATAGGTGTCGGTGTGGGGGATATAGGCCTCGGGCTGGTAGTAGTCGTAGTACGAGACGAAGTATTCGACCGCGTTCTCGGGGAAAAACTCCTTGAACTCCGCGCACAGCTGCGCGGCGAGGGTCTTGTTGTGCGCCAGCACCAGCGTGGGGCGCTGGACCTTTTCGATGACGCTCGCCATTGTGAACGTCTTGCCCGAGCCCGTGACGCCGAGCAGCACCTGCTCGTCAAGGCCCATCTTTACGCCGTTCGCCAGCTTTTCGATGGCCTCGGGCTGGTCGCCCGTGGGCTTGAAGGGCGCGTGCAGCTTAAATTCCATATCCGTTTCCCTTTCTTTCGGGCAGAAGTCCGTTGTGCCGCAGCGAGACGAAGTCGTCGTCCGCGACGATGATGTGGTCGGCGAGCTCGACACCCACGGTGCGCAGCGCGTCGAAGACCGACAGCGTCGTCGCGTTGTCCGCGGGGGAGGGGAGCGCCACGCCGCTCGGGTGGTTGTGGGAAAGCAGGACGCTGCTCGCGCCGCACTTGAGCGCGTTTTCCACAATTTTGCGCATGTTGAGCTGGACGCTCTCGGTGTCTCCCTCGGCGACCAAATGGCAGGCGAGGAGCCGGCCCTTGGCGTCGAGACACGCTTCGTAGAGCTTTTCCGCCCGCTCGCCGAAAAAGAGGTCCAAAAAGTACGCGCCCGCCTGCTCGGTATCGCTGAGAATGGTCTCGTGCGCGCCGGACGACGCGCGGATGCGGCGCATCAGCGGGAACATGAGCGAGATGAGCGTCGAGGCGTTCTCGCCGATGCCATCGACCTCTTCCAAAGAGGCTCGGTCGGCGGCAAACACCGCGTCGAGCGAGCCGAATTTTTCCATCAGCCGGTGCGCGATGGGATTCGTGTCCTGCCGCGGCACGGCGTAGTAAAGGAGAAGCTCAAGCACCTCGTGGTCGGCGAACGCATCGAGCCCGTGGGCGCGGAACTGCTCTTTTTTGCGCGAGCGATGTCCTTCGTGTACCGGCATAAGTGCTCTCCTTTCCGGGGCGTTTTTGCCGCAAAACGCGGCAGTCTTCTCCTATTTTTGTCTTAATATTGTATTTTATCACGGAGATAAAAATCGTACAAGTGTTTTTTTAATATTTATCTCCCGGCGGGAGATACGGGGGCAAAGGGGGAGATTCTCTTTCAAAAGAGAACCTCCCCCTTTGAATCCCCCA
>CALAAN010000025.1 GCA_937884915.1 uncultured Oscillibacter sp. | reverse complement strand
GCTATCTCATGGGCGTCGGCACGCCGTCGAACATCATCGAGGCCGTGGCGCGCGGCGTGGACTTTTTCGACTGCGTGATGCCGGCGCGCAACGCGCGCCACGGCAAGCTCTTCACGTGGAGCGGCTCGATCAACCTGAAAAACGAGAAGTACAAGCTCGACGAAAAACCCATCGACGAGCGGTGCGACTGTCCCGTGTGCCGCAATTTCTCGCGCGCGTACCTGCGCCACCTCTTCAAGGCGGAGGAGATCTTAGCCCTGCGCCTTGCGGTGATGCACAACCTGTATTTCTACAATAAGCTCACGCAGCGTATCCGCGATGCACTGGATGCGGGCGAGTTTGCGGCTTTCCGTGCAGAGTACAGCACGAAGCTGTCGGAAAGAGTTTGATTCTTTGAATAAACCCCTTGCACAATGGTAAATGATCCGCTATAATATCAATATCTTTTGTTTTTGAAAGGAACTTGTACTATGGATAGCATTATCTTGCTGGTTGCGATGATCGCAGTGTTCTACTTCCTGATCATCCGCCCGGAAAACAAGCGCAAAAAGCAGGCAGAGAACATGCGCAACAGCCTCAAAAAGGGCGAACGCATCACCACCATCGGCGGTCTGGTTGGCCGCATCGTTCAGGTGAACGACGCGACGGTCGTGTTCGAGACCTCTGAGGACCGCGTCCGCATCGAGGTCGCCAAGTGGGGCATCCAGTCTGCGGAGTCAATGGAGCAGGCGGCTGCGCCCAAGGCCAAGAAGGCTGACAAGGCCGAGAAGAAGGCTGAAGAGAAGCCCCAGACCGAGGAAGAGGCCAAGACCGTGGCTCTGCCGGTCGAGGACAAGGCGGAAAAGGTCGAGAAGTCCGAGGATAAGCCCTCCTACGATCCGGAGATCAAGTAAGACCGACAACTGCATAGCATAAACAAACCTCCCCTGACATACGCTCATGTAGGCGAATGCAGGGGAGGTTTTTGCGTGGAAAAGACGGTGAACACCGCATGGTACGCGAAAAAATGTGTGCTGGGCACGCTTGTGTGCTGCGGGGCGGAGCTGGTGCTTTTGATGCTGGTGTCGGTGCTGATGCTGCGCGGCACGATCAGTGAGGGGATGGTGAATGGCGCGGTGCTGGTCTGTGCGGCGGTCGCGGCGTTCCTTGGCTGCGTGATCGGAGCGGGGAAGACGAGCAAACGCGCGATGATGACGGCGGGCTGCGTGGCGAGCGCGTGGGTCATGATGCAGGTGATCGGCTTTCTCGT
>CALAAN010000024.1 GCA_937884915.1 uncultured Oscillibacter sp. | reverse complement strand
ATACCGCCTTCGCCTTTTTCATCGGCGGCGCGATCTGCGCGCTCGGCCAGCTCATCCAGAACGGCTTCCTCTCGCTCGGCCTCGAAAAGACCGACGCAGGCACGGCGACCTCGATCTGCCTTATTTTTCTTTCCGCGCTTTTGACGGGCTTAAACCTCTACAACTCCATTGCGCGCTTTGCGGGTGCGGGCACGCTCGTGCCGATCACGGGCTTCGCCAACTCCGTCGTCTCCCCTGCCATCGATTTTAAGAGCGAGGGCTTCATCACCGGCATGGCGTCGAAGATGTTCGTCGTCGCGGGGCCGGTCATCGTGTTCGGCACGCTCGCAAGCGTCGTGTACGGTGTTGTTCTGATGCTGCTGTGAGGAAAAGGGAGCGCTGCGGTGCTCTTTTTTTGCGCATGTCCGCGCCATGTCGTCAAGGGGGCAAATTGACGAAATTTGCCTTGCCCCCCGTTCGCGGTGCGAAAGCTCAGGAAGCGTGTCCATTCATGGTTTATGCGCGGTTATTCTGTTGACATAACGATGTGGAAAACTCTGTGGAAACTGTGAATAACTTTGTTTTCCCAGTGCGTTCCCGCCGGTTGACGCTTTGTTATGCTCGACATCTTTCGGTAAAATCAGCGGTGGAATTCCCGCGCCTGCGTGCATTTCTCCCGTAAAAGGAAAAATCTGGCGCGGCCACTTGCCATTGTGGTCAAAAAATCGTATAATGTACCAAGTTTTGTGTTTGAAGATCAGAATCGTAAATTTCGGCGAAATGGAGAAGACCCAATGGCAGAAGCAAAAAAAACGAATTACGGCAACGAGAGCATTTCGTCCCTCAAGGGCGCGGACCGTGTGCGCAAGCGCCCGGGCGTCATCTTCGGCTCGGACGGGCTGGACGGCTGCGAGCACGCCGTGTTCGAGATCCTTTCCAACTCCATCGACGAAGCGCGCGAGGGCCACGGCAGGCTCATCACCGTCACCCGCTACTTGGACCACAGCATCGAGGTCGAGGACATGGGCCGCGGCTGCCCCGTGGACTATAACCCCAAGGAAAAGCGCTTCAACTGGGAGCTCGTGTACTGCGAGCTCTACGCCGGCGGCAAGTACAATAACTTGGACGGCGACAACTATGAATACTCCCTCGGCCTCAACGGCCTCGGCGCGTGCGCGACGCAGTATTCCTCGCGCTATATGGATGTGACCGTCTGGCGCGACGGGAACAAGTACTCCCTGCACTTTGAGCGCGGCGAGCCCGTGGGCAAAAAAGGCAACGAGCTCAGGATCGAGCCGACCGACCGCGGGAAAAAGACCGGCACACGCACGCGCTGGCTGCCCGACCTCGACGTGTTCACCGATATCGACATTCCCGCCGACTACTATATCGAAACGCTGCGCCGTCAGGCCGTCGTCAACGCGGGCATCACGTTCCGCTTCAAAAACGAAGTTCTCCCCGGTCACTTCGAGACGCAGGACTTTGTCTACGAAAACGGCATCATCGACTATGTCTCCGAGATTGCGGGCGAGGACGTCCTGACGACGCCCGTCTTCTGGGAGACCGAGCGCCGCGGCCGCGACCGCGAGGACAAGCCCGAATACAAGGTCAAGCTCTCCTGCGCGTGCTGCTTTTCCAACAAGGTGCAGCGTATCGAGCACTATCACAACTCCTCGTGGCTCGAGCACGGCGGCAGCCCAGAAAAGGCGACGAAGACCGCCTTTGTCTACGCCATCGACAAGTATTTGAAGGACAACAACAAATACCAGAAGGGAGAATCCCGCATCGCCTGGCAGGACATCGAGGACTGCCTCATTTTAGTCTCGAACAACTTCTCCACGCAGACGAGCTACGAGAACCAGACGAAAAAGGCCATCACGAACAAGTTCGTGCAGGAGGCGATGACGGACTTTTTGAAGTCCCGCCTCGAGACCTATTTTATCGAAAACCGCGTCGACGCGCTCAAGATCGCCGAGCAGGTGCTCATCAACAAAAGAAGCCGCGAGAGCGCGGAAAAGCAGCGCCTGAACATCAAGAAAAAGCTCTCCGGCAGCATCGACATTTCAAACCGCGTCGAAAAATTTGTCGACTGCCGCACGCGTGACGTCTCGCGCCGCGAGATCTACATCGTTGAGGGCGACAGCGCCCTTGGCAGCGTCAAGCTCTCGCGCGACGGCGAGTTCCAGGGCATCATGCCCGTGCGCGGCAAGATCTTAAACTGCCTCAAGGCCGATTATCCGCGCATCTTTAAGAGCGAGATCATCACCGACCTTCTGAAGGTCCTCGGCTGCGGCGTCGAGGTGCCGGGCAAGTTCGTCAAGGACTTAAACGCCTTCGATATCAATAACCTCCGCTGGAACAAGGTTATCCTCTGCACCGATGCCGACGTCGACGGCTTCCAGATCCGAACACTCATTCTGACGATGATCTACCGCCTCTGCCCGACGCTGATCCGCGAGGGCTACGTCTACATCGCCGAGACTCCGCTTTTCGAGATCACCTGCGGCGAAAAGACGTGGTTCGCCTACACGGACAAGGAGAAAAACGACATTGTCAAGACCCTTGAGGGCAAGCGCTACAAGGTCGACCGCTCGAAGGGTCTCGGCGAAAACGATCCCGAGATGATGTGGCTCACGACCATGAACCCCGAGACGCGCCGCCTCATCAAGGTCATGCCCGAGGACGCGGAGGCGACGGCGCACTCGTTTGACCTGCTGCTCGGCGACAATTTGCAGGGCCGCAAGGACCACATCGCCGAAAACGGCTACAAATACCTCGAAATGATCGACGTATCGTAACGTAAGAAAGGAGTTTTTTTCAATGGACGGTATTTTACTTCACGTGCTCTATCACGGCGCGGAGGCCAAGGCCTTTGCCGATGAGATGCAGAGCGGGCTTCGCAACGACGTGCTCGCCGAGGACGGCTGCATGCAGTATGACTACTTCCTCCCCGTCGGCAAGGAGGACTGCGTGCTGCTCATCGAGCACTGGCGCGATCAGGCGGCGCTCGACAAGCACTCCGCGGGCGAGCCGATGGCAAAGCTCAAGGCGCTCAAGGCCAGCCACGGCCTGACCGCCGATGTGACGCGCTACGAATAATTTCGACAAAAAAAGAGGGCTGTTCGCTGAACAGCCCTCTTTTTTATACCTTTTATACCTCTGTCCCGTTTCCGTTTGCGCCGAATGCCGCCAGCGCCGCTTCTTCCTTTTTGGCAAGAAGCAGCGTTTCCTTTCCGGCGGAAAGCACTGCCGTATCGCCGCTTGCGAGCGTGCCGTCCAAAAGGCAGGTCGCGAGCGCATCCTCCACCTCGCTGCGGATGAGCCGTCGCAGCGGACGTGCGCCGTAGACCGCGTCGTAGCCCCGTTCGGCAAGCGAGGCCGCACAGCCCTCATCTGCCTCAATCGTGACGCCGAGCGCCGCGGCGCGGGAAACTGTCTGTGCGAGCAGCCGCCGCGCGATCTCGGCGCAGTCCTCGCGCGACAGGCGTCGGAAGACGATCATCTCGTCCACGCGGTTCAAAAACTCCGGCCGGAACGTCCGCCGCAGCTCGGCGATCACTGCCTCTTTCACGGCGGCAAACTGCGCGTCGGCGCTTTTCTTCTCCTCCGGCGCA
>CALAAN010000023.1 GCA_937884915.1 uncultured Oscillibacter sp. | reverse complement strand
TTGAGAGCCACAGGGGCCATGAAGTGGCAAAAAAGCAGATGGCTCCCGGCTTCGGCGGCGTATTGTCCTTCGGACTCAAAGCGGACCACGATACGCACAATAAGTTTGTCAGCTACCTGAAGGTCATCACTTCAGCCGTATCTCTCGGCCACGACGAGAGTCTCATCGTGTTTCTGGGTGAAAACGACGAACGGCAGTACCTCTATCCCGAGGAATTCCACAACGGCTTCTTCCGCTTCTCGGTAGGCATTGAGGACGTGGAAGATATCATCGGAGACTTGAAGCAGGCACTGGAGAAAGCCGGTCTTGAGGTAACGGAATGAAAACGCGCACCGATGAAAACGGAGCGTAACAGCCGGCACGGTGAGCGGATATGCTATGAGGAGCAGATGCGCATATGACATATAACGAGCTATATCAGGCCGTTCTCAGCGGCAGTCCTGCCGCTATGACGTGGGAAGTGGATGGCGCTGCCTATACCCGCAATTTCCGGTCAAAGGAGCGACTGATTCTTCTTGGCGGAGGACATATCGCGCAGCCGTTGTGCAGATATGGAGCAGATCTGGGCTTTGCGGTAACGGTGGTGGATGACCGCCCGTCCTTCGCTAACCACACCCGTTTTCCAGAGGCCGCCGACGTGATCTGCGATGCCTTTTCCAAGGCGCTGAGCAGCCTGCGTATTCATGAATCCGACTACGTGGCGGTTATCACGCGGGGACATCGCTATGACGCAGACTGTCTGAGAAGCATTTTAGCCGGCACATTTCCCAAATATCTGGGAATGATCGGGTCCAGGCGCAGAGTGATCGGCCTGTTCCAATTACTGAGGGATGAAGGAATTTCCGGTCAGCTGCTCGAAAAAATTCATGCGCCCATCGGATTGGACATCAATGCCCTGACTACGCAGGAAATCGCCGTGTCCATTGCAGCGGAGCTGATCCAATGCCGCCGCAAAGATACGCCGCGCCGATCCGGAAGCACGGTTTTGGTCGCGGAGGATATTGATCTGCCGCTCCTCGAGTTGCTTGCACGCAGCGGAGAGCCGAGGGCGCTGCTGGTGGTTTTGGAAACCAGCGGCTCTACGCCGGTAAAATCCGGAGCTATGATGGCGGTGGATCACAGCTTCCAGAGCATCGGGACGATCGGCGGCGGGTGCAGTGAGCACGCCGTCTTAAGAGAGGCGTATCGCCTCATCGGCACCAAGCAGAGCCGGTGCGTCCGCGTGGATATGAGCAACGATGTGGCGGAGGAGGAAGGCATGGTCTGCGGCGGACAGATGAAGGTGCTGATTCAGGGAATTGACGAGTAAGCATTCCTGCGCGCGAACAGCTTCCAAAAATTCTGGTGCTGCGCCGCCGTTTCTCTGACAGCGGCATCCGCAGTGATCCCGAAGCCCTATGACAGATGTCTTTGTACTTTACAAGAGAAAGCGGTAAAACAGATTCTGGCAGGCGGAAATTCTTGAACAACTGACGGAAGGAAAGAGTGACTTTGCATATGGAGAAGCAGTTACGACTGGATGAAGTTCATTACGGGGACTGTGCTTACCGTCCGGATATGCATGGGATTCTCATTCACGGGAAGCGCGGCCGCATTCTGTCGGTGCTTTATACTGCTGCAGGAGCAGGCCCGCATCCCACCGTCATTTTGCTGCACGGGATTCCCGGATGTGAGCGAAACCTTGATCTTGCGCAGGCGCTGCGCAGGGCAGGCTTTCATGTGATGACCTTCCATTACAGCGGCAGCTGGGGCAGCGACGGCAGCTATTCGCTGCTGCATAATCTGGAGGATGCCGAGACCGTATTGGATTTTATCCTTCAAGATGAAATCTATGGATTTGATAAGCATCATATTTACGCGGTGGGTCACAGTTTGGGCGGCTTTGTCTGCGGTCAGCTCACTGCAAAGCGCGCGGAGATCAGGGGCGCTGCACTGCTGATGCCCTGCAATATTGGGCGGCTGCCCCAAATTGCGCAGGATGACCCCGCGGCATACGGGATCATCCGTGATGTGCTGGACGACAGTGCAGGCTGGCTCACCGGCACCAGCGGTACAGTTCTTTTGCAGGAAGCGTTCGCGCACAGCGCAGATTTCGCCTTGGAAAGCCTGAGCGATAAGTTGAAAGGCACGCCGCTCCTGTGCATCGGCGGAACACTGGATGCTGTTACGCCAATACAGATGCACTGCGAGCCCCTTGCGCAAGCGCTCCGGCGTGCGGGCGGAAAAGTTTTTCAGGAAATCGACCTCCCTACGGATCATTTCTTTGCCGATTATCGCCTTACGGTAGCGGAAACGGTAACAGATTTTCTGAAAAAACAGCTTGCCGAATCATAGAAGATACCGGCCATACCGTCAGCGAGGTTCCGCGCCGCTATGCAGGAACAGGAACCAGCTGCTCGTTCAAAGGATTCCGACAATCCGTCTCAGCAGGGTCGCAGCGCTGTCATGGCAAATTGCTCAAATTCTCATCACGTAAAAATTGAGCTTTGGGGAATGATGCCAAACTTTATAAAGCGGATAAAATTCCGATTGACATCACAAGAAACACGTAGTATTATTCAACCAACAAAATCAGTATGTTGATGGAAAGGAGCGCGGCAACTATGTTCTATCAGGATTTCCGAATGTTAGTCTGCATGTACATGGACATGGCTATGCCGATGCCCATGAGCTTTGCTACACTCTTTTCCGATAGACTTTCCAAGCAAAGGGAACAGCGATGTGCCGCATGACAACAGCGGGATCATACCATTGCTTATAACTGGGAAACTCATCGGAGTTTTCCGGTTATTTTTTTATGAAAGGACCCAAATCATGCAGAACTATTTTGAGGCCCTGGTAAGGGCAAACTTCCGCTACGGGCGAATGTGAACGACAATAAGCCAAACTGAAGACAAATCAACCGAAACGAACAGGATAAATAAAATTCAAAAATTAAGAAAGAGGTCATACCATGAGCAATTATAAATTCGAGACGTTACAGCTTCACGTGGGCCAGGAGCAGCCTGATCCCGCAACCGACGCAAGAGCCGTGCCGATCTATCAGACCACGTCCTATGTGTTCAGGAATTCCGCCCATGCGGCGGCGCGCTTTGGCCTTACTGACGCCGGAAATATCTATGGCAGACTGACGAACTCCACGCAGGATGTTTTGGAAAAGCGCGTTGCGGCGCTGGAAGGCGGCGTGGCGGCGCTGGCGGTGGCCTCCGGCGCGGCGGCGATCACCTATACCGTTGAGGCGCTGGCGCAGGCCGGCGACCATATCGTCGCGCAGAAGACCATTTATGGCGGCAGCTACAATCTGCTTGCGCATACCCTGGCCCAGTTCGGCGTCAAGACCACTTTCGTCGACATCCACAATCTCGCCGAGGTGGAAGCCGCTATCCAGCCCAATACCAAGGCGATCTATCTTGAAACGCTCGGCAACCCCAACAGCGACATCCCCGACATTGATGCGATCTCCGAGCTTGCACACAAGCACGGGCTTCCGGTCGTGGTCGACAACACATTCGGCACCCCGTATCTGATCCGTCCGTTCGAGCACGGCGCGGACATTGTCGTTCATTCCGCCACGAAGTTCCTCGGCGGACACGGCACGACCCTTGGCGGAATTATCGTGGACTCCGGCAAGTTTGACTGGAAGGCCTCCGGAAAATACGCGCCGATTGCCGAGGCGAACCCGAGCTATCACGGGGTATCGTTCGTCGACGCGGCAGGCCCCGCAGCGTTTGTGACCTATGTTCGCGCAATCCTCCTCAGAGATACCGGCGCGGCGATTTCTCCGTTCAACGCATTCCTTCTGCTCCAGGGCATCGAGACGCTTTCCCTGCGTCTTGAGCGCCACGCGGAGAACACCAAGAAGGTGGTGGAATATCTTGCCCATCACCCGCAGGTGGAAAAGGTCAACCACCCCTCTCTGCCGGATCATCCGCAGCACGCGCTCTATGAAAAGTATTTCCCGAACGGCGGCGCTTCGATCTTCACCTTCGAGATCAAGGGCGGCCAGGAAGAAGCGCACAAATTCATCGATCATCTGGAGATCTTCTCCCTGCTCGCCAATGTCGCCGACGTGAAATCTCTCGTGATCCATCCCGCGACCACGACCCATTCCCAGCTCACGGCCGAAGAGCTGCTGGATCAGGGGATCAAACCGAATACGATCCGCCTGTCGATCGGCACGGAACATATCGACGATATCATCGCCGATCTGGAAAAGGGCTTTGTAGCCGCTAAATAAGCGCATCATACCAACTCCGGTGCAGCAGGCACTGCACCGGAGTTTCTATCATTGCACAGCAAAAAAGAGTGAAGAAGGAAAAAATATATGCCTATCAAAATTCCGGGAGATTTACCGGCGGCAAAGACCCTGCAGGATGAAAACATATTCGTGATGGACATCGAGCGAGCGGTGAAACAGGATATCCGCCCGCTGCACATTTTGATCCTCAACCTGATGCCCACAAAGATCGCAACGGAGACGCAGCTTGCCCGTCTGCTGGGCAACACGCCGCTGCAAATCGAGATTGAGCTGCTCGCCGTCAGCGGCCGAACGCCAAAACACACCTCGAAAGAGCACATGCTTGCATTCTATAAGTCGTTTGATGAGATTCGGGAAAATTTCTACGATGGGCTCATCATCACCGGCGCTCCCGTCGAGCAGATGCCATTTGAAAAGGTCGAATACTGGCCCGAGCTCTGCGAGATCATGGAATGGAGCAAATCGCACGTTTACAGCACCTTTCATATCTGCTGGGGCGCGCTGGCGGGACTGTATTACCACTACGGGATCGAGAAAAAAGCGCTGCCGGAGAAGCTGTTCGGCGTTTTCCCGCACAGGGTCACGCACAAAGGCTCGATCCTGTTTCGCGGGTTTGACGACGTATTCTGGGTGCCGCATTCCCGCTATACGACCGTGGTCCGCGAACAGATTGAGAAAACGCCTGCCCTTAAAATTCTTGCCGAAAGCGGCGACGCAGGGGTCTACGCTATTTCCACGGACGGCGGACGGCAGATTTTTATCACCGGTCATTCCGAATATGATACGGACACGCTGAACAATGAGTATCAGCGCGATAAGGCGGAGGGTTTGCCGATCCATATTCCCCAGAACTATTTTCCGGACGATGACGATACCAGAGAACCGTCTTGTACCTGGCGCTCGGCAGGCAATCTTCTGTACTCCAACTGGTTAAATTACTTCGTTTATCAATCCACGCCGTACCTCATCACCAATATCACTGAAAACAGCAAAAGTGAAGAGGCAGACCATCACACTTGCAAGTGACACATATAAAATAAATACGCCTCCTGTAAGTCCGCATTGCAATCAAGCACTGTCGGCTTACAGGGGGCGTTTAACTGTCAGGTACTTTTTTCAGAACACTGCCGTCAGCAGCACGTAGTAGCCGCAGGCGATAAAAATAGTGAGCAGAAACAGCGGCAGGAGCTTTTTGACTGTAGCGAAAAACGTTACATCAAAATAGTCCGAGATGATCGCTGTGCAGAGGTGCGTAGGGCTGAGCTGACTTGCCGCAAAGCTGACGCTCATCAGCAGCGCCAGCAAAAACGCACCGCCGTTCGGGATCATGGTGTAGGCCAGCGGAATGAAAGCCGCAGCCGCGGCGCTCGAGCCCGCGACCAGCGTACCGAACGCGTACAGGATCACGAGCACCAGAAACGCCGGAATGGGCAGATGCTCGAAATACGTCGGCAGCACATCGATCACACCGCCGAGGATCAAAAGATCCTTGAAGACATACGTCATCGTGATGCCAAGCAGCGATTTTAGGTCAAAGCCCTTGACGACCGCGTCGCGCACCTCCTGCGCGGAAAACTTTTCGACCAGCGCGTTGACGGCTGCGACGACGGCCACGACAGCCCATGTCGGCAGCGAGAACACGATAACCACCATAATTGCCAGCAGCAGCGGCCACAGGCTCCGCAAAAGCAGGCGCACGCACTCTTTCTTGCTGCGTCCCGTCTCGCCGACTGTGCGCGGCACGCGGCGCAGATAGACAAGGTAGGTCACTGCCACGATCAATATCGCCATCGGGATCATCCATACGAAAAAGGATGAAATGGAAATGCCGCTGATGCTGCACGCCACAATGACGCCCGTGAACGTCGGCACCATGGCCTCGGGAATGTGGCGAAGGTATGTAGCCACTGCTGCCTTCTCATCATTTTTGAGATGATCGCCCGCCATGGTATTTACCATGCCGCCGCAGATCGTCACAGTGGCAGGGCTCTGCATCAGGCCGATGAACATACAGGCAAGCGACGTGTTGAGTCTCTGGTCGCGCAGAAGCCCGTTCATTGCCCGCTGCGCATCCTCGAACCGGTGGCGCAGGTCAAGCTCGTAGACGAGCACCGAAATCACGTACATCGAAAGGTTTACAGACCAGACATCCCAGCCTGCGAGCGTATGAAGCGCTGTCTGCCCCGCCGTGGCGAGCGGCAGGCGGAACATCACGATCATCAGAAGCGAGCCGAAGATCATTGCAAGATAAAGGGGCAGGCGTTTGTTGAGCAGGGCAAGGATCACCACAAAGATGACCAGAACTTTGATAAGTGCCATGGCGCTGACTTCCTCTCTCTATTTTCCGCGCAAAGCGAGAAAAAGGCCGGGCGGCCACTTTCAGGGTACCGTCCGGCCAAAATGCTATTGCGTTGTGCCTTAGTGCTTTTCTCAGGCCTTCTGCTCTCTCGGCAGCAGATGGATGGCGTGCTTCGGGCAGTTGGGCGCGCAGATGGTGCAGCCCCAGCACTTGTCCACATCGTAGTGTACCTTGCGGTTGTCATCCTTGTAGAACGCGCCGAAGTTGCAGATTTTCGTGCACTTGCCGCAGTTGACACACTCGTCCTCGTGCCAGTCGATCTTCCAGTTGGATTCGGGATAGATCAGGCGGGAACCTGCTTTATAGGCCATCTGCATCGGGAAGCAGCACAGGCCGTCGCAGTTGCAGATGAAGCCGTCCTCGCCGTTCTGCATGAGGCCGCTGGCGTTGAACTCACGCACCTTCTTTTTCATGTCCTCATGGCTGATGGGCTCGCCCATACCGCGGTCGACCGCACTGTTCGGCCCGTCGTTCATATTGACGCACACATTGAGCTTGCGGTCGTGGAAATACTTCTGGCTCTTGCAGTTGCAGGGCACAAGATGGATGCTGCCGTGATGCCCGTCGATGATCTTGTCAAACTCCTCGAGCGTGAGATAGGTCTGGTTGTGGACGTAGACGTCCTCACCAGCGACCTTGGCCTTCACCTGCGGCAGGTAGATCGACTGATAGATCTCCGTCTGCCAGTCGTAGAGCGCCTCGATGAGTTCTCTCGGCAGACAGCCGAACTCATAGTACTCGAACTGCGCATAGTAGGAATAGCGGCTGTAAAAGTCGCTGATCTTCCATGTCGGCTCGTCCGCATCCGTGACCTTGTTGAGTACATTGCGGGAGTACATGCGGTTGATGAGCACGTAGGGCGATGCGGCCAGGCGGTTCTTCTCCATGAGCTTGCGCAGCTCCTTTTCCGCCATGGGCTCCTTGCCCATCAGAAGAATGACCTGCCATTCCTCCTCGTGCACCATCAGGTCGGCCACCTCGTCGAACTGCTCGGGCACTTCAAAAAGCTCGTGCGCTTTCTTGCGATTCTCGTCGCTCAGCTTGCTGGTCAGTAAAGACATAATGCTATCTCCTCTTTTTTACTCTTTTTCGTTTGCTTGCCTTATTGGTATCATCGCTGCTTTTATATACAGGACACGCCATGCATGGCGTGCCAAAGCAGGCTCTCCGCATTGCCCGCTCCGTAGCGATCCAGTCTATTTTGCCATTTTATCGAACATTGCGTCAAACCGCAAGCCCCCTGGGGGATGGCGTCCCTCCGCCGCAAAAGGCGCGACAGCCTTTTCTTTATCAATATGAGATTTGCATGACATACTATAATTCGTCAGCGACGAATTAACGTTGAATCCGCGGTGCGCCGCCGACCGTTCCGACACGCAAATCGCCTTATGGATTCAACGCTTTTTTCAACGGTTGTTCGGTATAATGTTTTTGAATACAGCAGTCGGATATTTTCGCACACTGCACAAAAGCAGACTGCGCCGCACGGAACTGTTTTTGTTGGAGAAGCGCTCTCTTCCCATTTTCCGCTTCCGCGTGAAACTGCGCAAATGCGGCTTGTCATTCATCCGCGATTGGCGTATGATACATAAGGATCGATCCTTGCGGATCTGTGTCTTTTTCATATTTGTTTTTTACTCTCCCATACAGGAATAAGGAGGAACCCGCACAGTGGACGTTTTAATCACCCAAAAGAAGATGACCGACTCTGAGGCCTTTGTCAAGGCCCGCGGCGGCGGCAACCTGATCGGCAAGGCCATGTACGGCGGCGGCAAGATCACGATGAAGCAGCTCTATTTGCAGAGCTTTGAGGTCGTGTTCGACGCCTATTTCAAGCCTGGCCTTGTGGAGCGCTTTTTCACCCGCAAGGGCCAGATGGGCGGCAACTCGCAGAAGATCTGCATGATCGTCGAGGGTACGCGCTGCACCGCGAGCTATCATGAGCAGCCGCTCCCGCTTTACGAAGCCGACCTCGATCCCGACATGTGCCAGGATTCCACCTTTGACAAAGAAAAGATCGTTGCCCAGGCCAAGCGCGTCGCCATGCGCATCATGCGCCGCCACTCGGGCCACATCATCACCTCGATGGAGGTCGCGTCCTACCGCCCCTTCTACCGCCCGTACTACGTCGCGTTCTACGGCGAGATGGAGATGGGTAAAAAGGGGCGCTACATTGCCATCGAAGCCGACGGCTACAAGACCGACAGCTCCCTGTAAGAGAGCGAAACCCACATTTTAAGAGGTACGATCCGATATGAACACTGTTATCCTCGGCGGCACCGCCACCATCAACGACCTTGTCAGCGTCGCGCGCTTTGGCGCAAAGGTCGCATTTTCCAAGGAATACGAAGAGCGTGTCAATCACTGCCGCGCCCATGTCGACCGCTTCAGCCACGAGGGCAAGGCCATCTACGGCCTGACCACGGGCCTTGGCGACAACTGGAAGAAGTTCATCCCCGAAAAGGACCGCGAGACGATCCAGCGCAACAACATCTACGCCCACACCTGCGCCGTCGGCGAGCCCATCGCCGAGGAGTGCACGCGTGCGATGATGTTCGTCATGCTCTGCCACTTCGGCTCCGGCCACACGGGCATCCGTCTTGAAACGCTTGCGCTGATCCGCGACATGCTCAACGCGGGCATCAGCCCCGTCGTCCCCGGCCACGGCTCCGTCGGCTATCTGACGCTCGAGGGCCACATCGGCATGGTGATGATCGGCGAGGGCAAGGCCACCTATCAGGGCGAAACGCTTGACGGTGCAGAGGCGCTCAAGCGTGCGGGCCTCAAGCCCGTGGTGCTCTCCTCGAAGGAGGGTCTTGTCATCCTCTCCGGCACCACGTCCGTCACTGCGTTCGCGTCGCTCGCGATCTACGATGCGCAGACGCTCAGCCTGACGGCGGACATCGCGGGCTCTTTCACGCTCGAAGTGCTCAAGGGCACGCTGATGGCCATGGACGAGCGCCTGATGGCCGTGCGCCCGCACCCCGACCAGATCAACACCGCAGCCAACATCCGTGCCATTTTGAAGGACAGCCCCATGCTCGAACGCTATCGTGGCCACCGCGTGCAGGACGCGCTGTCCATCCGCTGCATGCCGCAGCTCCACGGCCCTGTCAAAAAGGCCGTCAAGGACGCGCAGACGACGCTCGCCATCGAGCTCAACTCGTCTGTCGATAACCCGCTCATCTTCGATGAAGAGGACGGCGGCGCGGTCGCGCTGATGGGCTGCAACGCCGACGGCACCTATGCCGGTATGGCGTCCGACAACCTCTGCATCGCGATCACGGACCTCTGCAAGATGAGCAACAGCCGCATCGACCGCCTGCTCAACAGCTTGGTGAGCGAGCTGCCGGCATTCCTCAATAAGAACGCCGATTTCAACAACGGCCTTATGATGATCCAGTACGCCTCCGCGGGCCTTCAGGGCGAGCTGCGCATCCTCGCGCACCCCGCCGTGGTCGACAATCTGACCACCTGTGCCAACCAGGAGGACTACGTCAACATGGGCTACAACGCCGCCAAGAAGGCCTACGACTCGATGCACCTTGCCAAGTATATTCTCGCCGCCGAGCTCATCTGCGACGGTCAGGCGCTCGACTGCTACGAGGATAAGAGCTGCGCCAGGGGTACGCAGGCCATCTACGACCTGCTTCGCAGCAAGGTGCCCGAAATGGACAACGACATGCCCCTCACGCCGTATCTTGAGGCCGTCTCCCAGCAGATCATTGACCGCGACTATATCCGCACCGTGGAAGCGAGCGTCGGCGCGCTGAAGTTCTAAAGGAGAATGCCATGAGCGAGCACGAACACGTCCATGAACACAGCCACGAGCACTCCCACGTGCACGGGCATGTTCATGACCCCGAGCAGACGAAAAAGATCAGCAATCGCCTTGCGCGCGCCATCGGGCACCTCGAATCCATCAAAAAGATGGTGGAGGATGATCGCGACTGCTCCGAAGTGCTGATCCAGCTCGCCGCGGTGGAGTCCGCCATCCGCTCGACCGGCCGCCAGATTCTGCGCAACCATATGGAGACCTGTGTCACCGCTGCCATCCAGCGAAACGACGAGGAGACGCTCTCCGAGCTCTACCGCGCGATCGACGAGCTTCTAAAATGACAAGTGAAAAAATGTCCGGCTGAATATCAGCCGGACGTTTTTTATTGGAATGTTCTTCCTTTTGAATAGCGGACAAAAATGCGCGCAAACTAAACGCGGCAAACGCCAAAACAACTTTTTGGGAGGACAAATCCATGACCGATCATACCAATAACGGCTGCACCTGCACCCCTAACACCTCCATCCGCTGCGCCGTGACCAACTGCGCCAATCACTGCAAGGACGCCCAGTACTGCGGTCTGAACGCCATCCAGGTCGGCACGCACGAAGCCAACCCCACCATGGACCAGTGCACCGACTGCCAGAGCTTCAAGAAGCAGTAATTTTTGCAGCCGCCCCTTAAGGCGGCCGCTACATAGCATCGAAAAAGGCGGTGACGGCATGACGGAAAAGGGCAAATACCGCGTCTGCGGCGCGATCGCGGGCACGGTGAACGGCTTATTCGGCGGGGGCGGCGGCATCCCGCTCGCCTTTTTGCTGCGCTCGTGGGGGAAGCTTTCCGACAAGACGGCGCTTGCGACCTGCGTGGCCGTCATCTTCCCGTTCTGCCTTGTGTCGGTGCTCGTGTACGCGTTCCGCGGCGCGCTGCCGCTTAAGGAGGCACTTCCCTACCTTCTCGGCGGGCTCGCGGGCGGATGGATCGGCGGCTGGCTTTTCAAGGACGTGCCGAACACATGGCTCAAGCGCATTTTCGCGCTGTTTCTGCTCTACGGGGCGGCGAGGTATCTTCTGTGACGGACTGGCTCTTTCCCGCGCTCTGCGGGCTTTTGACGGGCGTTCTCTCGTCCTGGGGCGTCGGCGGCGGGACTCTGCTGCTTTTGTGCATGACGCTCTTTTTCGGCGTGGAGCAGCGCACGGCGCAGGCCATCAACCTGCTCTACTTTCTGCCGACGGCGGGCATCTCGCTCTTTGCGCATCGCAAAAACGGATATCTCGACAAAACCGTTCTGCGCGCGTCCATCCCGACCGGCACGCTCTGCGCGCTCGCCGCGGCTTTCCTCACCACAATGGTCGACAGCAGCGTCTTCCGCAAGCCGTTCGGGCTGTTTTTGCTCTACGCGGGGCTGTCGATCCTCTTTGAAAAGAAGAAAAGCAGCAAAAAAGAAACGCCGTGATTACTCACGGCGTTTTCGATTCCTATTCAGATGCGCAGCGCTGTTTCCAGCGCGATATAGAGCTTGCCGAGGTCATGGTTCGCGCCGCGAAGATTTGCGACATCGTAGCCGCTCTCCTCCAGCACGTCGCCCGCCTCGAGAAAGTTATAGAGCTCTAAGCCGTAAAAGCTGCACACGGCCTGCACGCCGGCGAGTTCCATCTCCGCGGCGATGCAACCCTCGCCGCGGCAGCTCTCCGTCAGGACGATGAATTTGCCCTTCGTCGTCTCCCGATTCAGGCTTCCTTAGGCTGATGACGGGCTCGGTACTATAGTCGGTGATCATACGCTTTACCGCTGATTCGTCAGCTTTTCGAGCGCGTCCTTTGCGGCCATCTGCTCGGCTTCCTTCTTGCTGCGGCCCGCACCCTTGCCCACGGCGCCGCCGTTGAGCAGGACTTCAAAGTAAAACGTCTTGTCGTGGTCGGGACCGCTCTCGCCAAACAGGCGGTAGGAAAGCGTCCGGTTCGGCGTGCGCTGCACGAATTCCTGCAAGATGGTCTTGTAGTCGCGGCGCTTTTCCTCGGCGACCTCCTCGCGCTCGGTGTCGAGCAGCACGCGGTGGATGAGCGCGCTGGCCGCGCTGATGCCGCCGTCAAGATACACCGCGGCAAACACCGCCTCGGTCGCGTCGGCCAGAATCGACGGACGCGTGCGGCCGCCGCAGCTCTCCTCGCCGTTGCCGAGCTTTAAGTATTTTCCGAGCTCCAGACGCTGCGCGACCTCGTGCAGGCTGTCCTCGCACACGAGCAGCGCGCGGATGCGCGTCAGCTCTCCCTCCGGCGCGGTGGGATGCTTGGCAAACAGATACTCCGCCGTCACAAAGCCGAGCACGCTGTCGCCTAAAAATTCCAGGCGCTCGTTGCTGAAAAAGTTCGCGCCGCGGTGCTCGTTGGCATACGAGCTGTGGCGCAGCGCCTCTTCGAGCAGCGCCGGATTTTTAAAATGATATTGCAGCTTTTCTTCCAAGGCCTGCATGGTTTTTCCTCCTGATAAAAGGACGCCCCGCGCAAAGCGGGGCGGCTTTTTTCTTCTTAACCGAGCTTCGTGCTCAGGTAGCGCACGCAGTCGCCCACCGTCTTGAGCGAGGTGAGCTCCTCTTCGGGGATCTCATCGAGCTCAAACTCTTCCTCCATGGCCATCACCAGTTCGACAAGGTCCACGGAGTCGGCGCCAAGATCTTCCTCAAAAGAGCTGTCCATCGTGACCTCATCGGGGTCAAGTGCGAACTGCTCCACGATCAGCTTCTGCATCGTTTTGAAAATTTCTTCGGGGCTCATAAGTTTTATACTTCCTCTCACGGTTTTGGTTCTTCCAAATGATACGGCAAAGGCACTGCACTGTCAATACCCATTTTGCCGCTTTTTGGCATTCGCGTTATTCTGCCTTCTGTTCAATGCGCATCTTGTCGATGTTTTGCGTGATGTCGTCGATGATGCCGCTGCGCGCGACCTCCATCGCCTGACGCACCGCGTTGCAGATGCCGACCTCGCTCGCGCTGCCGTGCGCCTTGACGACCGGCTTCGAGATGCCGAGCAGCGCCGTGCCGCCGACCTCGTTCGCGTCGAGCATTTTCTTAAAATCACCGAGCTGGCCCTTGAGCAGCAGCGCCGCCAGCTTCGTACCCATGCTGTGCAGGAGCATTTCCTTCAATTTGATGGAAAGGAGCTTGCCCGTGCCCTCGATGCTCTTGAGCATGATGTTGCCGCTGTAGCCGTCGGCGACGATGACGTCGCACTCGCCGAGCATCGCTTCCTTGGCTTCAATATTGCCGGTGAAGTTGAGATGCCCCACCTCGCCCGCTTCCTTGAGCTTCTGATACGTCTCGCGGCGCAGCGTGTCGCCCTTGCTCTCCTCCGCGCCGATGTTCAAAAGGCCGACGCGCGGGTTCTCGACACCGAGCACCTTCTGCGCGTAGTAGCTGCCAAGGTAGGCGAATTGCAGCAGGTATTCGACCGTGCACTCGGCGTTCGCGCCGCAGTCGATC
>CALAAN010000022.1 GCA_937884915.1 uncultured Oscillibacter sp. | reverse complement strand
TATGAGCGCGGCTATGACGATGAGCCGCGCCGCAGCAAAAAGGCAAAAAAGCGCAGAAAGAAGTCATCCGGCAGCCGCGGTGAGCGCGTGGTCGTCACGCTTTTGTCGCTTCTTTTTCTGACCGTGGCCGTCGTGGCGACGGTCAAGTACGTCGTGCGCGCGCCCGAGCCCGTCACGGACAACGACGACCGGCAGACACAGCAGGACGGGACCGAGGACAGCGACGCCATCCAGACTATTTCAAACGGCAAGGAACGCAAAAAATACTGCTATACGATCCTCGTCTACGGCGTGGACAACGACGCCGGCGGCAGCGATACGAACATGCTCATGCGCTTTGACGCGGAGAACAAGAAGATCGACGTCGTCAGCCTGCCGCGCGACACGCTGATGAGCAACGGCCACAAGCTCAATTCCTCCTACAACAACGGCGGCACGGAAAAGCTGCGCAGCAACATTGAAGACATGCTCGGCATTCCCGTGGACTTTTACGTCTCCGTCGACTTGCAGGGCTTTATCTCCCTCATCGACCAGATCGGCGGCGTCGACTTCGACGTGCCCGAGGATATGGACTACGACGACCCCTATCAGGACCTGCACATCCACTTCAAGGCCGGTCTCCAGCACCTGAACGGCCAGCAGTCCATGGAGGTCGTGCGCTTCCGCCACAACAACGACAACACCGGCTACGGTGGGCGGCAGGATATCGGCCGCATCGGCACGCAGCAGGCGTTTTTGAAGACCGTGGCGCAGAAGCTGATGAAGCTTGAAAACGTCCCCGCGATGGCGGAAACGTTCTTAAAATACGTCAAGACCGACCTGACGCTCGGCAACCTCGTCTGGCTTGCCAATCAGGCGCTCTCCATGGGCGGGACGGACGCCATCAGCTTCGCCACCCTCCCCGGCGACGGCGCGGGCTGGTACAAGGGCATGTCCGTCTACGCGCTCGACCCTGAGCAGGTGCTTGAAATGACGAATTCGATGCTCAACCCCTACGCCGTCGACATCACCGCAGACGACCAGAATATTTTAGTTCCGTAATTTCGCGAAATTCTGAGAATGTGAGAAAGAGAGAGCAAACGCCATGAAGTTCCGCTTTGCGCTGCTTGTCGCGGCGCTCGCGCTGGCGCTGAGCATCAGCGCCTTTGCTTACAGCGAGGAGCCCGCGCAGGACACTGCCGCTCCCGCACAGGAGGAAACGACGACAGACGACAGCACCCCGTTTGTGCTGCTTCGCGTCTACGAGGGACAGTTTGCCGACGTGAAGGATAGCGACTGGTTCGCCCCCTCGGTCGTCTCGGCCTATGAATATGGCTTACTCAACGGACGCGGCGAGGATTCCTTTGCGGCAAACGGCAATGTGACGATCGCCGAGCTTTTGACCATCGCCGCGCGCCTGCGCGCCATCTATACGACCGGCAGCGACGCGGTCATCCCCGCCGCGAAGGAAAACGAAGCGTGGTACGCACCGTATGTCTCATATTTGAAGAGCCAGAATTTGCTCGACAACAGCTTTGAAGGCTTTTACCTCCTTCCCGCGTCGCGCGCGCAGATGGCGGGCATCTTTGCCTTTGCCCTGCCGGAGGAATGGTACACCGAACCCAACGCCTCGCTCGTCACCTCGGCCTACGCAAGCCGCGAGTACATCGCCGACGTGACGGACAAGACGTCCTATCGCAGTGAGATTCTGCTGATGTACCGCCGCGGACTGCTCTCCGGCATGGACGCAAAGGGCAGCTTTTACCCCAACCGCAGCGTCAGCCGTGCGGAGATCGCGGCGCTTCTGACGCGCGTGGTCGAGCCCGAAACGCGCCTGACGCTCACGTGGACGGTCGCGCCGTACCACTCGGTCAAAAACGCGACGCTCGCAAGCCTTGTCAAAGCGCCGGCGAGCACGTCGCTCCCGACGTCGGCCAGGGACACCGCCGCCATCGACGGACTCGTGCGCAATATGCTTGCGCGCGGCGAGCACACGATCACGCTGAACTACTCCAAGGCCCTCACCACCGCTACCGCCAGCGCGCTGACGCAGGCGTTCACCTCCTGCGTCAAGACGTACTGCGAGCAGATGTACAACGCCGTCTCCTGCCGCTCGTATTCGACGGGCAAGGTCGTGTTCACGTTCTCGTCCACCGCCTGCGCGGACGAAACGCTCGAATCGTACCGCGCCAAGACGCTCGCCGCCGCGATCAAAATTCACGACTCTCTCTGGGAGAGCGGCACGCTGAGCTACGATATGAGCCAGTACGAAATCGCGCGCACGTATTTCCAGTGGCTGTGCGACCACTGCCGCTATGATAGCAGCGCCGCGGAAGACTCTGCGAGCCACCTTGCCTACGGCGCGCTCGTGAGCGGCCTTGCCGTGTGCGACGGCTACACGGGCGCTTACAACCTGCTCTTAAAGCTCGAGGGCATCGAGTGCACCTCGCTCTTTAACGACAGCCACATCTGGACGCTTGCAACACTGGACGGCACACAGTACCACATCGACGTCACCTGGGGCGACCAGTACGGCCGCACGGATCTTCGCTACTTCGGCATGAGCGAGGAGCAGTCCTACCAGTGCCACCCGTGGGGCACGGCGGGCAAGAAGAAGTAAACACCGGCAAAACGGGAAAGAGCCTTCCGCGATGCGGAAGGCTCTTTCCTTTTCTCTTTTTTCAAATCTCGAATTGCTGACCGTCGCGCGTGATGTGCGCGATGACGTCCTTTTCGTCCGGATGCGCGGCGATATAGCGGTCGATGACCTCGTACTTTTTCCACATATGCATCGGAAAAACGTGCTGCACCGATACGTTTTTCAGCAGATACTCGATGCCGAGGCCCTCACTATTTTCTCCGAGGCGCGGGTCGAGCGGC
>CALAAN010000021.1 GCA_937884915.1 uncultured Oscillibacter sp. | reverse complement strand
AAGGGGGCCATTCTCTCACGTGAGAGAATGGCCCCCTTATTACGTGCAGCGCCATCGGCGCTGCCCTCCCCGATTCCCCTTGGGGAAACGACTTTTTCGCTCTTTATTGAAAGAGCCCCTGAAGCTCTTCCCTGCTCATCAGCAGATTCAGCACCTCCACCAGCGCATTGGCGCTCAAATGCTCCGGCAGCTCCAGCCGTTTGCACAGCGCTTTGCGCTTTTCCACGCTGTCTGGGCCGATGAGGCCCAGATCATAGAGGTCTGCTTTTGTGATGGAGTTTCCCTTTACAGTGCTCTCTTCGTCAATGGTCGCGCCCGCGCGGCGGAGGGCGTCGAGCAGTATCTCCGGCTTCATGCCCTCGACGCCGAGCTTGCCCTCTTTGCCGCCCTTGCGCTTGCGCTTTTCCTTGCCGTAGATGTCCGGCACGTAGGCCTGCAGCACGCGCCCCTCGGGGATATTGCCCTTGACGCGATTACGGATGACAAAGCCCGCGCCGTCCGGGTCGGTGAAGAGGATGATGCCCCGCTCCTTGGCGAGCTTTCGCAAAAAGGCCTGCTTTTCCTTGTCGTTGAACACGGCGAAGCCGCCGAGCTCCACGATGACCGCGTCCACGACCTGCGAGAGCGTGTTTTTGTCGTACCGCCCCTCGACGACGATGACTTCCTTTACCTTCGGTTTCGCCATAGTCTCACTTCCCCTGCGCAAGGCGCATCAGCAGCAGCTTGAGCTCGCCCTCGCTGTCGATGCCTTTTTCGCTCTTCATGCGCTGGTCGAGCCGCTGACACATGAGCAAGCTCTGGCTGCACCACTCGCTTGTCGTCTTGCGCGCCGCCTCCATCAAAAGCCGCGCGGGATAGTCCGACCGCATCCCCCACAGCTCCATGAGCCAGAGCTTGTCCTTGCCGTTGTCGAGCGCGATGCGCGCGGTGTAGATGCGCCGCAGCTCCTTGCTGATGATGGCCAGAATGACGAACGGCTCCTCCTGCTTTTTGAGCAGCTGACCCAGCAGCTCCGACGCGCGGCCGTAGTCGCGCTTCGTGATGGCGTTCGTCATGTCGAACACCACCGCGTCGAGCACAGGGTCGGCCACGGCGTTGATGTCGTCGACCGTGATATTTTTGCCCTTGGCGTAAGCGCCGATCTTCTCGATCTCCGGCACAAGGCCGGTCATCAGCGCACCGCAGTTGAAGATCAAATGCTCCGCCGTCTGCGCGTCGATGCCCTTCCCCAGCGCGCGGAAACGCCGCGCGATCCAGTTGATGAGATCACTCCGCTCCTGCGCCTCGAACTTGACGCTCTGCGCGTTCTTGTCAAGCGCCTCGTACAGCTTTTTATATGTCTTGCTCGGCTTGTACTCGATGAGATCGTACACGAACACAAGGCAGCAGTACGGCGGAAAATCGTTCAAAAGCGCGATGAGCGCCGTGCGCTGATCCTCGGGCAGCTTGAAGAGGTCGCAGTCCGTCACGACGACGAGCGTGCGCTCGGCCATCATCGGCATCGCCTCGACCGCCTCGTTCAGCTCCTGCATCGTCAGCGTCTTGCCGCTCAGGCGGTGGTAGTTGAACTCCTCAAAGCCCGCGGGGACGAGCTTTTTCCTGATCTCGCCGAGGTAGTATTCGCGCAGATAGCTCTCCTCGCCGTAAAAGATGTAGACCTGACCGATATTGCCCGCGCTCAGGTCGCTTTTCAATTTCTGATAACCCTTGTTGGGCGTTTTTCTCTCTGCCATGAAGTCCTCTCAGTTCACTGTGATCAATATATTGCCCTGCATGTCCGTGCGGTAGACCGTCATGCCCGCGTCCGTCAGGCGCAGCAGCGCTTCCTCGGTCGGATGACCGTAGCTGTTGTCGCCCACGCTGATGACGCCGACCTCCGGCGTCACCGATTCGAGCAGCGTCGTACCGGTGGAATACTTCGAGCCGTGGTGCCCGACGAGCAGCACCTCGATATCGGGGAGATCGTAGGTCTCGACGAGCTTCGTCTCGGTTTTCGCGTCCATGTCGCCGGTGATGAGCGTGTCGAAATCGCCGAGCGAACACAAAATCGTCAATCCCAGCTCGTTCGCGCCCTTGTCGCCGAGCGGCGGATAGATCGTCATCGTCGACGCGCCGTTTTCTACATCCGTCACCTCGGTGACATAGTGGATGTTCACGCCGTAGCGCTCGGCGAGCGCTTCGACTTCATCGCGGTCGCCTTCTCCCGCGTCGATATCGGCGAGGTAGATGGTCTCGACGTCCACGCGCGCAAAGAGCGCGGCGAGGCCGTTGGCGTGGTCCTCGTGATAGTGCGTCAGCACCACGGAGTCGAGCGTTGCGCCCGCGGAGCGCAGATAGTCCGCCGCGATCGCGCCGGCGTCGATGTAGGAATTTTTGCTGCCGCAGTCCACGAGCGCCGCGTGGCCCTCGGAGATCAGCAGCACGCTTTCCCCCTGCCCCACGTCGAGCGCGACGACGTTCAGCCCGCCCTGCTCATAGTGCAGGGCATTGACCTTCGCCGCGGCGAAGAGCGACACGACGGAGAGTCCCACCGCCACAGCGTAGCGGTATTTTCCGCGCTTTGCCAGTGCGCAGGCGATGAAGATCGCGTACACGTACGCGAGCCACGCGACGGAAAACGCGGTGTTAAAGTAGATGGCGTGGAACGGCAGCTCCTCCAAAAGTCCCGCGATGGCGAGCACCGCGCGGATGCCGAGCGTCGGCACAAAGGCGCAGACCGCGCCGAGCTGCGGCACAGCCGCCGCGATCAGCACCGAAAGTAATCCCAGCGCGAACACGACGCTCACGAGCCACAGGCAAAGTAAGTTGCTCAAAAGCGACACGATGGAGAGCGTTCCGAAATAGTAGCACGCGAGCGGCGTGGAGAACACCATCGCGCCGAGCGTCGTCGAAAACGACAACATCGCCGCGCGCACGAGCTTGTGCTTGCCGTGGGCGCGCTTTGTGAGCTTCGGCGTCAGCCAAATGATGCCCGACACCGCGGAAAACGACAGCTGCAAGCTGATGCTCGCGATGGCGAACGGATTTTTAAGTAAGATAAGCAGCAGCGCGAACGAGATCGACGTCGGCGGGTCGTTATCGCGCCCCAGAAGCGGCGCGATCATGCCCATCGAAATCATGATGCACGCGCGCAGAATGCTCGGCGTCAGACCCGTGACAAAGGCGTAGAGGAAAATGAGCGGGATCGTCACGGCGCAGCGGAGCTTTTTCCACCTGTCGCCCATGAGCGAGCCGATCAGCGACGCCAGAAAGCAGCAGTGCAGACCCGAGACGGCCATCACGTGGGAAAGGCCGACCTCGGACAAGTTGCTCGCGTCCTCTTCGTCGAGATATTTCTTGTCGCCCAGCAGCAGCGCCCGCAGAAACGCGCCCTCGCGCTCACCGTAGCTGCGCTCGATGGTCTCGCCGAGCGTTCTTGCGATGCGCTGCGGGAGGTATTTGAGCGCGCCTGCGTTCGCGGTCTCGTAAGTCGGGTCTCCGCGCTGATAGAGCAGAATATAGACGCCCTTGGCCGTGAAGTTGCGCAGGTGCAGCCCCTTCCCCGTCGGGTCGGTCGCGCTGTTGAACAGCGCCTCCGCCGTCACATGCGCGCCGGGCTCAAGGTCCATGAGCTCCGCGTCTCCGTAATAGATGGCCCGTCCCGGCAGGCCGCGGTTCAAAATTTTTACTGTGACCTTCGCGCCGTGGCTCGTCTCCTCGGCATAGCCCAAAAGCTCGACCTCAACCGTGTCCTGCGTGCCGAGCAGCGCGTCGTTCGGCGCTTTGATGAAGTGCGCGTAGAGCGTGTTGTATCCAAACGCGAACGCAAGCCCCAGCGCGCACAAAAACGCGCGCTTCGCCCAGTCCCCGCGCTTGCTCGCGCAGCCGCAAAGCCCCATGATGAGCGCCGCCGCGGCAAACACGCCGCATAAAATGAGCGCCCAATGAGAGGGCAGTAAATACTGCGAGAGCGCAACGCCCGCCGCAAACGCCGCGCAGAAGATCGCCAATACCCTCATCGGCGCGCGGGGTCGTCCGTCAGCCCGAGCAGATAGTCGGTGCTGACGCGGTAGTAGTCGGCGAGCTTGATGACCGCCCATACAGGGATCTCACGCTCGCCGCTCTCGTAGCGGCGGTACACACTGCGGTGCATATTGAGCATATCCGCGATCTGCTGCTGCGTCTTGTCGTTGTCTTCGCGCAGGTCACGCAGTCGTTTGGTATCCATAAACAATCACCCGCTACAATGCTACCAAACGGCAACATTATTTCCGGTAATTGTGTCCAAACGGAGCCTTTTACAGTATAGCAGCGATACTTGCTTTTGCCAAGGGGCAAATGCTTAT
>CALAAN010000020.1 GCA_937884915.1 uncultured Oscillibacter sp. | reverse complement strand
TTTCTGCGCGATCCTGTGCTCGCTCGGCATCATCCTGCTCATCGACCCGAGCGGCGCGGCCGATCCCTTCGGCGTTGCGTTGGCGCTCACGTCGGGCGCGGCCTACGCGGGATATATCCTGCTTTTAGCTCATTTCCGCCACCGCGAGGTCTCGGGCTTCCGCATGAGCTTCTACATGGCAAGCGTGTGCGCGGTCTGCACGTTCGTGCTCTGCCTTGTCACAGGGCAGCTCCGCCTGCCGCAGAACGCTGCCGGATGGCTTGTGGCGTTCGTCTTCTCGCTGACGATCTGCGTCGGCGCGGTCGTGCTCTTCCAGAAGGGAACATTTCTCATCGGCGCGCAGCGCGCGGCGATTTTAAGCACATTCGAGCCCATCACGAGCATCTTTTTCGGCATTCTGTTTTTGCATGAAACGCTCACGCCGCGCATTCTGCTCGGCTCGGCGATCACGCTGCTCGCGGGCGCGTTCATCACCGTGGGCGGCAAAAAGAATGAAGTCAAAGAAGAGACGGCCAAGGACTGAGCTGTTTTATTCCGCCTCGCTGTCGCCGCTCTTCCCGCACGCGAGCAGCGCCGCGATCATTGCAAGGCTGTCGCCGAGCTGCGTGAAGATGGCGGCGAGCAGCGCGACCTCTGCATCGCTCTTTCCCTGCGCCATGGCCGCCGCGGCGGCGCCGACGGCGGCAGGCAGCGCGTCCTGACAGGACATCGTATCACCTCAGGTCAGTTTATGCGCCAAGCGGAAAAATAACCGGCGCATTTCCATCTCGTTTTATCACCGCAAGGAGGGTTCCCATTCCCATGCACAGCAAATCACCCGTAAGCGCGGCATTAAAGGCCGCGTTTCCGCACACAATCCCAATCTTTGCGGGCTTTTTATTTTTAGGCATGACCTACGGCGTCTATATGCGCACGTCGGGGTTCAGCTTCTGGCATCCTCGGCGGGCTTCTGCGCTTCAACACCGAGGGGCTCGACTTTGTGATGACGGCGATGTTCGTCGTCATCTTCATGGACCAGTGGCTCGAGGAAAAGCACCATTTCAGCGCGTGGATCGGCCTTGCAGCAAGCGTCGTGTGCCTGCTCATTTTCGGCGCGGACAACTTCCTCATCCCCACAATGATCTGCATCCTCGTCGCGCTGACCGCGCTGAGTAAGCCCATCGAAGCGAAGGCGCAGGAGGCGGCAAAATGACGATCTTACAACAGGCCATCACCATCATCCTCTGTGCGCTCGGCACGATGCTCACGCGCTTTCTGCCGTTTCTGGTCTTCAATCCGAAAAAACCGACGCCCAAATACATCCAATACCTCGGCTCGGCGCTGCCGGGCGCGATCTTCGGCATGCTCGTCGTCTACTGCCTGCGCAATGTCGATGTGCTGCACTTTGCCTACGGTCTGCCCGAGCTCATCGCCATCGCTGTGACGGTTGCCCTGCACCTTTGGAAGAGGCAGATGCTGCTCTCCATCGCGGGCGGTACGGTGTGCTATATGCTGCTGGTGCAGTTCGTGTTCTGATTTTGAGTTCAATAGAAAGGAAGATGTTCCCATGCGCGTCATCGATCTGACCCACACCATTTCTGAAAATATGCCGGTCTATCCCGGCACGGAGCCGCCGATCCTCGCCAGCGCGAACACCTATGAAAAGGACGGCTTCAAGGAGACCAAGCTGACCATGTACACCCACACGGGCACGCACATGGACCCGCCCGCACACCTTTATGCCGACCGCACGACGCTCGACGCGTTCCCTGCCTCGCAGTTCATCGGCAAGGCGCTCGTCATCGAGTGCAGCGACTTAAACGAGGGGGAGGCCATCACGCTCGAGCGCATCCTGCAATACGGCAAAGATGCGGAAAATGCCGATTTTCTGCTCTTCCACCTCGGCTGGGACAAGCGCTGGGGCACGGACGCCTACTTTGGCGATTATTCCTGCCTTGACGACGCGGCGCTCGACTATATCATCGCGGGCGACTACAAGGGCATCGGCTTCGACGTTATCGGCCTCGACCCCATCGCAGACGAGGACCTGACGCGCCACAAAAAGCTCTTCAAGAGCAAGGACATCGTCAACATCGAAAATCTCAAGGACCTTGACAAATGCGGCAGCGGACTCTTTTCGTTCAGCTGCTTCCCGCTCAAGCTCGAAAACTGCGACGGCTCACCCATCCGCGCTGTGGCGTGGTTCGAGGATTGACCTTTCTGATAGAAAAAAGCTCTCGTCTTTCGACGAGAGCTTTTTTGTTGTGGAAGACAAGTCACAGCGTCAGCTCGTACAGCTCGTCGCTGACCTTGTGGAATCCGGTACGCTCGAACATGCGCTGCGACTGCGTGTTGAACGAGTAGATCTCCGCGTGTAGCTTCGGGATTTGTTTCTCCCTTGCGAGCTTTTTCATCTCAGCGATGACGCGCCTACCGATGTGTTTGTTTTGAAACGCTTTCGCCACGACGATGTTGACCTCGCCGTCCGGATGCAGACAGACGTCGCCGCACAGGCGGCCGCGGTACTTGATGTAAAAGAGGTCGCCGCGCGCATTGAGATAGCGGTACATCGCCTTGAGCAGCTTTAAGTCGTACACGCTGTCGCGGTTGTCGACCTGCTTGCAGACATCTGCGTTCTGATACCACGGGAGCGACGCCTTGTAGTTGGGATAATACGGGACGAGCGTGATCTCGCCGTCAATAATTCTGCGTTCCATGACAGACCTCTCTTGCATGACAATTTTCGGCGGAAACGGCCTCAGATACGCACGATGCAGTCGTACGCGATGCGTTCTCCGCCGTCGACGGCACCGTGGATGATACCGCATTTCCGAAAGCCGTACGCTTCGAGCAGCTGCTGCATCGTGCGGTTTTCTTCGTGTGTGTCGGCGCGCAGATAGCCGATCTGCGCGGTGCAGAAGTCGAAGCAGGCTCTCGACACGCCGCGCGCCTTTCCGTTGGAGGCGAGGCGGTGGATCGTGCCGTAGGGCTTGTCCAAACGCCACGCGCCGTCTTCGATGACGCGGTAGCTCTCGTCCTCGCCGAGGATGAGGGCGAAGGTGCCGACGACCTCGCCGTGCTCTGTCATCACATAGCTGCCGCCGCGCGCGATATCGTGGGCGACGATGCCGCGGTCAGGATAGTCGTCGCCCCACTGCGAGGCGTTGCCGACAGCTCTCATGTAGCGCTTGGCGGCGGCGAAGACGTCCATGACGGCGTCGATATCGTTTGTTGCGGTTTTGCGAATTTCCATGGGGACTCCTTACGCCTTGTGCTGCTCGAACCAGCCGGTGATCTCATTTAAGCGGCGGATACGGTGCTTGGGCTTGCCGCTGCGGGAGAGCTCGTGGTTCTCGCCGCGGAAGAGGACGAGCCTGCTCTCCACGCCATGCGCGATCAGCGCGGAGTACATCTGATAGCCCTGATCGACGGGGCAGCGATAGTCCTCGAGCGAGTGGAGGAAGAGCGTCGGCGTCTTGACCCAATCGGCGTATTTCATGGGGCTGTGCCACCAGAATTTTTCGACGTCCGGCCAGATGGTCGAGCCGCACTGATCCTCGGAGAAGTCGGGACCAATGTCGGACACGCCGTAGAAACTCGTCCAGTTGGAGATCGAGCGCTGGCTGGCGCAGGCGCGGAAGCGGTCGGTGTGGCCGATGATCCAGTTGGTCATAAAGCCGCCGTAGGAGCCTCCGGTCTCGAAGAGGTTGTCCGCGTCCATCTCGGGATACTTCTCGAGCGCCGCGTCGCAGAACGCCATCAGGTCGTCAAAGTCCACCGTGCCGTACTTGCCGCGGATGTCCATGAACGCGCCGCGGCCGTCGGAGCCGGTCGGATTGCAGAAGATGACGAAGTAGCCGCGGCTGGCCCAGTACTGCATCTCGTGGTAGAAGACGGGGCCGTAGACGGTCTTCGGGCCGCCATGGATGTCGAAGATGACGGGATACTTCTTACCTGTCTCAAAGCCCATCGGCTTTAGGACGAAGCCGTGCACCTCGTGGTCGCCCGCAGTGAAATTGAGCAGTTCGGGCTGGGCAACGTACTTGCCGCGAAGAAAAGCGTCGTTGAAGTGCGTGACGCGGCGGCCGGTCTCGTCGTAGAGCTCCTGCGGATTCATATCCCAGAGCGCGCAGAGGAGCATTTTGCCGTTTTTGCGGTCAAAGCAGTCGACGCTGCCGTCGCGCACGAGGACAGGGGAGACCCCGCCGTCTTCGAGCTTGTAGAGCCCTGCGCCGTCGAAGCGCGTCGAGATGAAGTACAGCACGTCGCCGTCCATCTTGAACGCCTGACCGCCGCCGTGGCGAACGTCGCAGCCGACGGACGTGCCGATGGCCTCACCGTAGACGGCGTAGGGGTCGACGGCAAGTGTTTCATAGTCGAGTTTATAAAAGTCGCAGTCCGTGTTCATGCCGAACTTGCCGTCCGCGGCCATGACGAGCAGGAACGACTTGCCGAGCGCGTACGTTGCGATGACAAAGTCGGGGCGGCTCTTGACGACGAGCTCCTGACGGCGCGTTTCGAGGTCGATGCGGTAGAGGTCCTGACCGCCGAAGTGCGCGGGGCGGGGGACGGAGACGTCGAGAAGGGAGAAATAGACGGTCTTCTGATCCTCCGCGAGCTGTACATCGGAGACGTTGAAGCCAACACTCGTCAGGCGGGTGAGGGACTTTTTCTTCGCGTCGTAGTAGAAGAGGCTTTCATACGCGCCGCGCGTATACGTGCCGCCGTTCCACCACCAGGGCAGCTGGGAAATGACCTCGTAATCCTCGTTTTCCTTTTTGTCGTCGAAGTAGGCCTTCGCGAGCTTTTTGCCGCCCTTGTAGAGCTCCTCAAAGCAGGGAAACGTCGAGCCAACGGCGAGCAGGTCGCCATTTTTGAGCGGGAAGACCTGCGAGACGGGGATGGGAAACGTGTAGGCGAGCTCGGCCTCGCCGCCGTCGAGCGCGATCTTGTAAAAGCGGCTCACGAGCGATGGTTCCTTTTCTCCCTCGCGGTCGCCTGCGAAGAGGATCGTGTTTTCATCCAGGTAGCAGAACGAGGATTCCTTGCCGCCGCTGGTCAGCGCGCGGACGCGGCCATCCTTTAGAAGATAGAGGCGGGATTCGTAGCAATTTTTTTCTTTTTTCGCCTGGCTCACGGTGAAGCAGGCGCTTGTCCCCTTGGGGGAGAACGTCACGTTCGCGAGCGAGCGAACGGCGCAGAAATCGTCAATGGCGATGGGCTTCATGGGAAAACTCCTTTCATCGTCTGCGCGCAGAGCGGCGCAAAATCACGCAAACATCATACCACAGCGACAAATATATTGCAATCCGCGGCAAAATCCGTCGAAGCATACAAAAAAACATCTGCGGAAACCGCAGATGTTCACAAAAAATGCCTTGACTTTTTGATACCCATTTGGTAAAATAAAGCGCTTATAAACGGGAAAGGACGAGGAAAATTCCCCACCCATTACCGAGAGAATAGCATACCGCGGCAAAAAAAGCAAGATGCAGTTCGCTTTGTTTTACAACAAAGCCGGGTGTGTCGAGCTGGATGAGCCGCCGCAATACATTCCTTCAAGCGGACAGGGCTTGAAGAAAAGAAAGGCGTGAAGAGCAAAATGGCCAAAGACAAGATGTATGGCAAAACCCTTCGCAAGAATTTCGCCCGACACGAGGAGATCGTGGACATGCCGAACCTGCTGGCGCTTCAGAAGAAGTCGTACCAGTGGTTCCTCGATACGGGTCTGCGCGAAGTCTTTTCCGACGTCGCCTCGATCTCGAACTACGCGGGCAACCTGGAGCTGAGCTTCATCGACTACAAGATGGATGAAGCGCCCAAGTACGACGTGCTCGAGTGCAAGGCGCGCGACGCGACGTATGCCGCCCCCCTGAAGGTGAGCGTGCGCCTCTACAACAAGGAGACCGGCGAGATCAAGGAGCAGGAGATCTTCATGGGCGACTTCCCGCTCATGACCGAGTCCGGCACGTTCGTCATCAACGGCGCCGAGCGCGTGGTGGTTTCCCAGCTCGTCCGTTCCCCCGGCATTTACTACGGCAAGGAGATCGACCTCAAGACCGACCTCCCGCTGCTGACGTCCACCGTCATCCCGTACCGCGGCGCATGGCTCGAATACGAGACCGACGCCAACGAGATGTTCTGGGTGCGCATCGACAAGAACCGCAAGATCCCCATCACCGAGCTGGTGCGCGCCATCGGCTTCAAGACCGATGCCGAGATCCTCGAGCTGTTCGGCGATGACGACCGCGTGGCCGTCACGCTCGAAAAGGACGCCTGCAAGACCTACGAAGAGGCGATGCTCGAGATCTACCGCAAGCTGCGCCCGGGCGAGCCGCCCACGGTCGAGGCCTGCGAGACCCTCATCAACAACCTCTTCTTCGACCCGCGCCGCTATGACCTGTCCATGGTCGGCCGCTACAAGTTCAACAAGAAGCTCTCCCTGTGGGCGCGTATCCGTGGGCAGAAGCTCGTCTATCCCGTCGCCGATCCGCACACGGGCGAGATCATGTTTGACGCCGGCCACATCGTCACCGACGAGGAAGCGCGCGAGATGGATGCCATCGGCGTCAACGACGTGACCATCGAGGTCGACGGCCGCACGATGCGCGTGTTCTCGAACCACATGGTCGACCTCAGCCGCTTTGTCGACTTCGACCCGCTGGCCGAGTGCGGCATCAAGGAGCGCGTGCGCGAGAGCGTGCTCAAGGAGCTGCTCGAGCAGTACAGCGGCGAAGAGCTCAAGGAGGCCATCCGCGACAACGCTGACCGCCTCGTCCCCAAGCACATCCTCGTCGACGATATCCTCGCCTCCATCAACTATATGAACGCGCTGGCGCACGGCATCGTCTATAAGGACGATATCGACCACCTCGGCAACCGCCGCCTGCGCTGCGTGGGAGAACTCCTGCAGAACCAGTTCCGCATCGGCTTTTCCCGTATGGAGCGCGTCATCCGCGAGCGCATGACGATCCAGGATCTCGACATCGTCACGCCGCAGAGCCTCATCAACATCCGCCCCGTCACCGCGGCGATCAAGGAATTCTTCGGCTCGTCCCCGCTCTCCCAGTTCATGGACCAGACGAACCCGCTCGCCGAGCTCACGCACAAGCGCCGTCTCTCCGCTCTGGGCCCCGGCGGTCTGTCCCGCGAGCGCGCGAACATGGAAGTGCGAGACGTGCATTACAGCCACTATGGCCGTATGTGCCCGATCGAGACGCCGGAAGGTCCGAACATCGGCCTGATTTCGTATCTCGCGACCTACGCCCGCATCAACGAGTACGGCTTTATCGAAGCGCCGTTCCGCAAGGTCGACCACGAGACCTGCCGCGTGACCGACGAGATCGAATACATGACCGCAGACGTCGAGGACCAGTACATCGTCGGTCAGGCCGCTGAGCCTGTCGATGAAAACGGCTGCCTCGTCAACCAGCGTATCACCTGCCGCCACCGCGACGAGATCGTCGAGGTCGACCGCGACCGCGTCGACTATATCGATATCTCCCCGCGTATGATGGTCTCCATCGCGACGGCGATGATTCCGTTCCTGCCGAACGACGACGCGAACCGCGCCCTGATGGGCGCGAACATGCAGCGTCAGGCCGTTCCTCTGCTCCGCCCCGAGGCGCCGATCGTCGGCACCGGTATGGAGCACAAGATCTGCATGGACTCTGAGGTCGTCATCCTCGCCGAGGGCGACGGTATCGTCACCAAGATGGATGCGCGCGCCATCA
>CALAAN010000019.1 GCA_937884915.1 uncultured Oscillibacter sp. | reverse complement strand
AAGGAGGGCATCGCATGAATCGAAACGCAAAAGACGTCCTCACCCTCGGCATCGCGGCGGCGTTCGTGCTCGTGTTCGCGCTGTGGAGCATTTGCAAGAGTGACGACGCCGTGTCGGAAAGCGAGCGCCGGCCGCTCAAGCAGTTCCCGACGCTCAGCGCGGAAGAAGTGCTCTCCGGACGCTTTCAGTCGAATTTCGAGAGCTACACGCTCGATCAATTCCCGCTGCGCGACGAGCTCCGCACGCTCAAGGCGCTGTCCGTCCGCGATCTTTTCGCTGAAAGGGACAACAACGGCATCTACGTCGCAGGCGGCTACGCCGCAAAGCTCGACGACACGATCCGCGAGGATTCGCTCGACCACGCGGCCGACCGCTTCCGCTATGTGTACGAAACGTACCTCAAGGACACGGGCGCGAACGTCTACCTCTCCGTCATTCCCGACAAGAACTACTTTTTAGCCGCCGAAAACGGCTATCCCGTGATGGACTATGAGAAGTTCTTCTCGCTCATGCGGGAAAAGGTCGATTTTGCCCAGTATATCGACCTGACGGACACGCTGTCACTGCAATCGTATTACCGCACCGACCTCCACTGGCGGCAGGAGATGCTTGCCCCCACAGCCAGGGCGCTGGCGGACGCGATGGGCGTCTCGCTGACTGGGGACTTTACCGAGGTCACGCTCGACACGCCGTTTTACGGCGTGTACCGCGGGCAGTCGGCGCTGCCGATGGAGCCTGACAAGCTCGCCTACCTCACAAACAGCGTCATTGACAGCTGCCGCGTGTACGACTACGAGAACAGCGAATATCTCCCCGTCTATACGCTCGAAAAGGCAGACGGCAGCGACCCGTATGAAATTTTCCTTTCAGGCCCGAAATCGCTGCTGCGCATCGAGAATCCGAACGCGCAGACGGATCGAAAACTTCTCGTCTTCCGTGATTCGTTCGCCGCAAGTCTTCTTCCGCTGCTCGCGGGGGGGTACAGCGAGATCACGCTTGTCGACATCCGTTACCTCTCCCCCGCAATGCTCGGGAAGTTCCTCGACTTTACCGCGCAGGACGTGCTGTTCCTTTACAGCACGAGCGTGCTGAACGACAGCGCAACCATTAAGTAATTGCAAAACGGGACGCAGACGCCGTGACCGGCGTTCACGTCCCGTTTTCTTTTTTGTCCGCAAAATTTTTTCACAACGTATCAGAAAAACAAAATGCCCGCCCCTGCCGTTTCCGGCAAGGGCGGGTTCAGGTTAAATATAGCACAGCCGCTTTTCTCATGCAAGAAAAAGTTTCCTCACTTTCATAATTTCGTTCACACCGCACATCCCACCTCGCTAAAGCGGGGGCAAAGTTGGAAAAACAAAGTATTGACGCTGCTTGCCCCGATGAAGTATCATTACTTATCAAATTTTTTATTTTGAAACAGGAGGTCTGGATCATGAGTGAAGCAACTCGCATTCCCGAGCTTTTTGGCTCTCTGGTGTTCAATGAACGCACAATGGAGCAGTATGTCCCGCAAAACGCCATGGACGTTTGGCGCGGCTGCTTGAAGAGCGGGCAGCCTCTTCCCCTTTCCGCAGCAAATGAGATTGCCGACGCAATGAAGACCTGGGCGCTGGAGCATGGCGCAACGCATTTCACCCACTGGTTCCAGCCCTTGAACGGTGTGACGGCAGAAAAGCATGACAGCTTTATCAACAACGCCGGCGGCGGCCGCGTGATGATGGACTTTTCCGGCAAGGAGCTGGTGCGCGGCGAGCCCGACGCGTCCTCTTTCCCCAACGGCGGCCTGCGCGCCACATTTGAAGCCCGCGGCTACAGCGCCTGGGACCCCACGGCGTTTGCCTTCATCAAGGACGGCAGCCTCTGCATCCCGACGGTGTTCTGCTCCTACAGCGGTCAGGCGCTTGACAAGAAGACGCCGCTGCTGCGCTCCATGGCCGCGGTCGACCGCGCAGCCGTGCGCGTGCTGAAGTTATTTGGCGACGACGCCGAAAAGGTCACGCCGCAGATTGGCGCGGAGCAGGAGTATTTTCTCATCGACCGCGAGCTGTACTTAAAGCGCATGGACCTGCGCCTGTGCGGCCGCACGCTGTTCGGCGCCAAGCCCCCGAAGGGTCAGGAGCTGGACGACCACTACTTCGGCGCGTTCCGGCCCCGCGTAGCCGCCTACATGAAGGAGCTCGATGAAGAGTTGTGGAAGCTCGGCGTGCTCTCCAAGACCAAGCACAACGAGGTCGCGCCCGGCCAGCACGAGATGGCCCCCATCTACACCGACGCCAACACCGCGAGTGACCAGAACCAGCTCGTCATGGAGACGATGAAAAAGGTCGCCGAGCGCCACGGTCTTGTGTGCCTTCTGCACGAAAAGCCCTTTGCGGGCGTGAACGGCTCGGGCAAGCACATCAACTGGTCCCTTGCCACCGACACGGGCAAGAACCTCTTCTCCCCCGGCAAGACGCCCAGCCAGAACGCCGTGTTCCTGCTGCTGCTCGCCGCGTTCATCAAGGGCGTGGATGAGTATCAGGAGCTGCTGCGTTGCTCCGTCGCCTTCGCGGGCAACGATCACCGCCTCGGCGCGCAGGAAGCGCCTCCGGCCATCATCTCCGTCTTCCTCGGCACCGAACTTGAGGGCATCATCGACGCCATCGTCGACGAAAACGACTACACCGCGCCCGAGCACAAGTCGCTGCGCATCGGCGTGGACGTGCTGCCCTCCATTCCGCAGGACACGACCGACCGCAACCGCACCTCGCCGTTCGCCTTCACGGGCAACAAGTTCGAGTTCCGCATGCCCGGTTCTTCGCAGTCCATCGCAGGCCCGACTACGATCCTCAACGCCATCATGGCTGACGAGCTCGATCAGTTTTACACGCAGCTCAAGGATGCGCCAGACTTCACCGCCGCGCTCCACAAGCTGATCCGCGACACGTTCTCCGCCCACCGCCGCATCATCTTCAACGGCAACGGCTATGAAGATGCCTGGATCAAGGAAGCCGAAAAGCGCGGCCTTGCCAACCTTCACAACACCGCCGAGGCGCTGCCGACCTACATCATGCCCAAGAACATTGAGCTGCTGACGCGCCAGGGCGTTTACACCAGGGAAGAAATTTACTCCCGCCACGAAGTTCATATTGAGAAGTACTGCAAGGTCATCCGCATCGAGGCCGCGACGCTCGTCGACATGGTCCAGCACGGCATCCTCAACGCCGCTTCGGAGTACGAAGCCGCGCTGTGCGGCACCATCGCCGCCAAGCATGCCGCCGCACCGGAGCTGACCTGCCACGTCGAGTCCTCGCTTGCCAATGCCATCGGCTCGCTCAACGAGCAGCTGCTGGAAGAGACCATCGGCCTCAAGACGGCACTTGAGACCGTCTCCGACGACGCCGAGCCCGAAAAGCTCCTGCGCTACTACCACGACGAGGTCGAAGAGCGCACGAACAACGTGCGCAAGGTCATCGACAAGCTGGAAGTGCTGACGGCGTCCAAGTATTGGCCGTATCCGACGTTCTGCGAGCTTTTATTCTCCGTGTAAGTCAAAAAGGACGCTCTTTCGAGCGTCCTTTTTGAGTGGGGGTTACACTGCGCTCAGCGCACGCGCCGGAGGCGCGCACGTTCGCTCCGCGCAGAGAGTTTTTTGGCACGCACATGGAAATCGGCGAAGCGCCGCCTGTGGCGGACGAAGCGAGCTGGTTTCGAGGAAGCGGCACGATTTTCACGCCAAACAGGCGCGAAAATCGTAAATGCCGCGACGGTGACGTGCCAAAAAACGATTGAAATTTATTTCGTGCCGTGCGCGGCACGAAACTCTGCGAGGCTTGGCCTGTTTGCGCCGGTTCGGCGGCAAATGCGGCAGGGGATGCTTTTCGTGATCGCTGCCTTTGGGCGGCGATCATGGTTGTGGGATCTGTTTCATTTTTCTTTGATTGGGGAGGAAGGAAATTTATGAAGTACATTTTTGTCACCGGCGGCGTGGTGTCGGGACTGGGCAAGGGCATCTGCGCGGCGTCGCTCGGGCGGCTCTTGAAGCAGTGCGGGCTGAAGGTCAAGAACCAGAAGTTCGACCCGTATCTCAACGTCGACCCCGGCACGATGAGTCCGTATCAGCACGGCGAGGTCTTCGTCACGGACGACGGCGCGGAGACCGATCTGGACCTCGGCCACTACGAGCGCTTTGTCGACGAGGCGCTGGACGAGAAGTCCTCGGTGTCCTCGGGAAAGATCTTCTGGAGCGTGCTGAACCGCGAGCGCCAGGGCGGCTATCTCGGCGGCACGGTGCAGATCATCCCGCATGTGACCGACGAGATCAAGCGCCGCATCTACGACATGGACGACGGCGAAACCGACGTCGCCATCTCCGAGATCGGCGGCACGGTCGGCGACATCGAGAGCCAGCCGTTTTTGGAGGCCATCCGTCAGGTCGCGGCTGAGCGCGGGCGCGAAAACGTGCTCTTCATCCACGTGCCGCTTATCGTGACCATCCCCGGCAGCGGCGAGCTCAAGAGCAAGCCTACGCAGCACTCGGTCAAGGAGCTACTCAGCGAGGGCATCCAGCCCGACGTTCTCGTCGTGCGCACGGACGAGCCCATCACAGAGGATATCCGCCGCAAGATCGCTCTCTTCTGCAACGTGGAGCCCGACTGCGTCATCCAGAACGCGACGGCGTCCACGCTCTATGAAGTGCCGCTGCTGCTCGAGCACGAGGGTCTCTGCCGCGTGGTGTGCCGCAAGCTGCACCTTGACTGCGGCGAGCCCGACATGTCCGAATGGCGCGCGCTTGTCGACAAGATTCACGGCGTGCACCGCCATGTGCGCATCGCGCTTGTCGGCAAGTACGTGGGTCTGCACGACGCTTACCTCAGCGTCGTCGAGTCGCTCTTCCATGCGGGCACGGCCTGCGACGCGAGCGTCGAAATTCAGTGGGTCGACTCCGAAACGCTGACAAGCGACAACATCGCGCAGAAGCTCTGCGGATGCAGCGGCATCTTAGTCCCCGGCGGCTTCGGCGACCGCGGCATCGAGGGCATGATCTTATCCGCGCAGTACGCGCGCGAGCGCGGCATCCCGTACCTCGGCATCTGCCTCGGTATGCAGATTGCAGTCATCGAATTTGCGCGCCATGTGCTCGGTTGGGATGACGCGACGAGCGCGGAGTTTTCCTCCACGACGGCGCACCCCGTCATCGCGCTCATGCCCGAGCAGGTCGGCGTGACGGCCAAGGGCGGCACGATGCGCCTCGGCAAATACCCCTGCGTGCTCGAAGAAGGCTCGCTCTCCCGCGCGCTCTACGACGCACCGGAGGTCTGGGAGCGTCACCGCCACCGCTACGAGTTCAACAATGACTTCCGCGACGACTTCACCGACGCCGGTATGCGCCTCGCCGGTCTCTCCCCCGACGGCACGCTCGTCGAGATCGTCGAGTCGAAGAGCCATCCCTGGTTCGTCGGCGCGCAGTTCCATCCCGAGTTCAAGAGCCGTCCCAACAAGCCGCATCCCCTGTTCCGCGGCTTTGTCGCGGCCTCCCTCGATCGCGCGGTCCATTGACCGCGCGACCTTTTTATTTTACAATACCGCTGGTAAAATGGGAAAAGCTATGATATGATGCTTTTACCATATTATTGGATACGGCAGGAGAATTTTCAATATGAACCATCAGACCATCATCGTACTGGACTTTGGCGGCCAGTACAACCAGCTCATTGCGCGCCGCGTGCGCGAATGCGGCGTTTACTGCGAGGTCAAGCCCTACACGACCCCGCTCGCGGACCTTCTTGCGATGAAGCCCATCGGCTTTATCTTCACCGGCGGCCCGAACAGCGTGTATCTTGAGGACGCGCCGCACGTCGATCCCGCGCTCTTTGACGCGGGCGTGCCCGTGCTCGGCATCTGCTACGGCTGCCAGCTCATCGCGCACCACCTCGGCGGCAGGGTCGTTGCCGCAAATGACGCCACCGCGCGCGAATATGGCAAGACCGAGACGTTTTTTGACACGAGCTGCAAGCTCTTCAAGGGTCTTCCTGAAAAAAGCGTGACGTGGATGAGCCACGGCGACTACATGGAGGTCGTGCCCGCGGGCTTCTCCCTCGTCGCGCACTCCGACGCCTGCCCGAACGTCGCCATCTGCGACGAGAAGCGCGGCTTCTACGGCGTGCAGTACCACCCCGAGGTCAACCACACGGAGTTCGGCACCGCGATGATCCGCAACTTCCTCTACGAGGTCTGCGGCGCGACGGGTGACTGGACGATGGGCGACTATAAGAACACCGCCATCGCCGCCGTGCGCGAAAAGGTCGGCTCCGGCCGCGTGCTGCTGGCCCTCTCCGGCGGCGTGGACTCGTCCGTCGTGGCGGCGCTGCTGGCCGAGGCCGTCGGTCCCCAGCTCACCTGCGTTTTTGTCGACCACGGCCTCATGCGCTTAAACGAAGGCGACGAGGTCGAGGCGGCGTTCAAGAAGTGGGACATCAACTTTGTCCGCGTGAACGCCGAGGGCCGCTTCCTCTCCAAGCTCGCGGGCATCTCCGATCCCGAGCGCAAGCGCAAGATCATCGGCGAAGAGTTCATCCGCGTGTTCGAAGAGGAATCGAAGAAGATCGGCGCGGTCGACTTCCTCGCCCAGGGCACGATCTATCCCGACGTCATCGAATCCGGCCTCGGCAACGCCGCGGTCATCAAGAGCCACCACAATGTCGGGGGACTTCCCGACTATGTCGACTTCAAGGAGATCATCGAGCCGCTGCGCCTGCTCTTTAAGGACGAGGTGCGTCAGCTCGGCCGCGAGCTCGGACTGCCCGAATACCTCGTCTCCCGCCAGCCGTTCCCCGGCCCGGGCCTTGCCATCCGCATCATGGGCGAGATCACGAAGGAGAAGGCCGACACGCTGCGCCTTGCCGACGCGATCTACCGCGAGGAGCTTGAAAAGGCCGGCGAAAATAAGAAAATGAACCAGTATTTCGCCGTCCTGACCAATACGCGCACCGTCGGCGTCATGGGCGACGGCCGCAGCTACGACCGCGTGCTCGCGCTGCGCGCCGTGACGACCGAGGACTTCATGACCGCCGACTGGGCCCGCATCCCCTACGAGCTGCTCGACAAGATCAGCGGCCGCATCGTCAACGAAGTCAAGGGCATCAACCGCATCGTCTACGACATCACCAGCAAACCGCCCGCCACGGTGGAGTGGGAATGAGAAAAAAGTGAGCATGAAGGGCTGCAAAGCCTTGAAAACACTCGCTTTTTGAAAGTCTCATTTCCCGTTTGATAGCAAAATGATAGCAGATACCCAAACTGCTTTGTTTATTCTTGTTTCAAGGGACAAGCGGTTTGCAGGTTGAGCTATCTTACCAATCCTATATTAAGAGCGAAAAAGGCTCTGCTGACTTTCTGTACAAGAAAGCCGGCAGAGCCTTTTGTTATTCTTCGCTATGTTCTTTGAGGTCGGCAAGAATCAGGTCACTCAGCTCCTGCGACGGCGTGATCTTGTGCCCCTGACCGGAGGTGTCGTATTTCGGATAGTAATAGCGCCAGCGGTCGTATTCTTCTTTGGTGATCTCGCCTGCTTTCAGCTTGGCGGCAACCGCACCCCACGCGGTAAGCATTCTGTGAAGTTCCGCTGCGTCGCGTCCTTTGTGAATATGGACGCGCAGATGCACCTCATCCTCGCATTCGCAGACTTCAAGCCCGTAACGGTCTTCCAGCGTGAACAGTGTGTGCATCAGCCCTGTATAGG
>CALAAN010000018.1 GCA_937884915.1 uncultured Oscillibacter sp. | reverse complement strand
GGCAGCCAGCAGCAGGACACGGAAAGCCCACAAACCCAGAAAACAGAAGAACCCCGACAGGCATCATAAACATGATAACCTGTCGGGGTATCCCCGGAAGCAGTTGTTACCCCTGTCAGGGGGGAACAAATGCATCCGGTGTTTTTCTTTTTAGTGTTTTCTTTACTGCACCTGCGCGCCGTGCGGCATGCGCTCCTTGACCGCTTTGCCGGTCGGCGTGGCGGCGAGACCGCCGAGCGCCGTCTCGCGGAACTCGACCGGCATACGCCGTCCGACCTCGCCCATCGCATCGATGACCTCGTCGACGGGGATACGGCTCTCGATGCCCGCGAGCGCCATATCCGCCGCGGAGATCGCGTTCACCGCGCCGATGACGTTGCGCTTGACGCACGGCACCTCGACAAGGCCCGCAACGGGGTCGCAGACAAGGCCCATCAGGTTTTTGAGCGCCATCGCCACCGCGTGGCCGATCTGCTCGTTCGTGCCGCCGCGCAGCGACACGAGCGCGCCCGCCGCCATGGCCGACGCCGTGCCGATCTCGGCCTGACAGCCACCCGCCGCGCCGGAGATGCTCGCGCGGTACGCGATCACCGCACCGATGCCCGAGGCAACATACAGCGCCTCCAGCAGCTGGTGCTGTGTGTAATTCTCTTTTTTCCCCAGCGCCAGCAGCACTGCCGGCACCACGCCGCAGGAGCCCGCCGTCGGCGCCGCTACGATGCGGCGCATGCAGGCGTTCGACTCCGCCATCGAGATGGCCTGCACGATGGCCTCGTCCATGAATTCACCGCCGATGCTTTCGCCGCGGCGAGCATACAGGCGCATCTTGAGCCCGTCGCCGCCGACGAGGCCGCTCACGCTGCGCTGCGTGCCGGTATAGGAATCCGCCGCGTCCTGAATGGCCTGCCAGGTCGAAAGCATCTTTGCCATCGAGGCCTGACGGCTCACCTGACGCTCTTCCATATCGTAGAGCAGCACGATCTCCCAGAACGGCAGGCTCGTTTCCCTGCTCTGCTCAAAGATCTGCTTCATCGAATCCAGAACCATCTTCCTCGTCCTCCTTATCGTAGTAGGTCACGCTCAGGATGCCCGGCAGCTCGGACAGAAATTCCACCTGCCGCGGCTTGATGTGCTGATCCGTTTCGATAACCATCAGCGCGTCGCCCCCGCGGCGGTGGCGGTTGACGCTCATGTTCGCCACGTTGATGTGCACCTGACTTAAAATGGACGTGATCGCTGCGACCGAACCGGACTCGTCCTGATTGCGGACGATCAGCGTGTTGAAATCGCCCGTGAAATTCACATCGATGCCGTCGATCTTATTGACAACGATCGCACCGCCGCCGATGGACGACGCCTGAAGCGTCATGCGCTTGCCGCTCTTGCCCGTCAGCTCCAAAAGCGCGGTGTTAGGGTGCGCGTCGCGCAGCTCCACCGTGCGGAACGAATAGGCCATGCCCGCGCGGTTCGCCTCCTCATAGGCGTTCGGAATACGAAGATCGTCCGGCTTCATGCCAAGCAAGCCCGCCAGCAGCGCGCGGTCTGTGCCGTGGCCGAAGCCCGTTTCGGCAAACGAGCCGTGCAGGCCGATATCCGCGCGCGCCACCTCTTCGCCGAGCAGCGTTCTTCCCATATTGCCGATGCGCGCCGCGCCCGCCGTGTGGGAAGAGGACGGGCCGACCATCACCGGCCCCATCATATCGAAAACATTGATCATGGAAACATTGTCCTTTCTGACCATCATTAGGAAAAAGCATATCACATTCTTGTACAAAAAGCGAGTAAAATTCCCGTGTACAGGTTGCGACTATTGAATGACA
>CALAAN010000017.1 GCA_937884915.1 uncultured Oscillibacter sp. | reverse complement strand
AACGAGGACATTTTGCTGCGCGGCAGCGCGCTGCTTGCGTACGGCGCGATGCAGTGGCTTGAAGATCAAGAATAAAAAAATCCGCTTACGAATTTCGTAAGCGGATTTTTTATAATCGGTTGTCGATGACTTAGCCGACGAGCGCCTCGGTGTCCATGGCGATCATGAGTTCCTCGTTCGTGGGGATGAGGAGGACGGTGACCTTGGAATCGGGCGCGGAGATGACGCGCTCTTCGCCGCGGACCTTATTGGCGTCCTCGTCCATCTTGACGCCCATAAACTCAAGGCCGGAGGCGATGGCCATGCGCTGGGAAGCGCTGTTCTCGCCGACGCCTGCGGTGAAGATGATGGCGTCCACGCCGCCCATCGCGGCGGCATACGCGCCGATGAGCTTCTTCACGCCGTAGTTGAACATATCGACGGCGAGACCGGCACGCTCATTGCCCTTTTCAAAGGCCTCTTCGAGATCACGGAAGTCGGAGCTGACGCCGCTGACGCCCATGACGCCGGACTTCTTGTTGAGAATGGTAAGCATTTCCTTGATGTCCATGCCGTACTTGCCCATCAGGTACTCAAGAATACCGGCGTCGATATCGCCGGAGCGGGTGCCCATGGGAAGACCGGCGAGCGGGGTGAAGCCCATGGAGGTGTCGACGCTCTTGCCGCCGTCGATCGCGGTGACGGAAGAGCCGTTGCCGAGGTGGCAGGAGATGAGCTTGAGCTGCTCGATGGGCTTGCCGAGCATATCGGCCGCGCGCTGGGAAACATACTTGTGAGAGGTGCCGTGGAAGCCGTAGCGGCGGACCTTGTCTTTTTCATAGTACTCATAGGGCAGGGCATAGGTGTAGGCCACGGGGGGCATGGTCTGGTGGAAGGCGGTGTCGAACACAGCGACCATGGGCACGCCGGGCATGAGCTCCTGACAGGCCTTGATGCCGATGATGTTGGCGGGGTTGTGGAGCGGGGCGAGGGCATTGCACTCTTCGATGGCCTGCATGACCTCGTCGGTGATGACGACGGACTTGGCGAACTTTTCGCCGCCGTGGACGACGCGGTGGCCGACGGCGTCGATCTCCTTCATGGAGCCGATGACGCCGTTCTTCTCGTCGACGAGCGCATTCAGCACGGCCTGAATGGCTTCGCTGTGGGTGGGCATGGAGACGGAAGCGGCCTTGATGGCTTCCTTGCCGGGAAGCTGGGGCTTGTAGGTGAACAGACCGTCGATGCCGATGCGCTCGCACAGACCCTTCGCCAGCAGCTCGCCCGTTGTGGGGTTGAGCAGCTGATACTTCAGGGAAGAAGAACCTGCGTTGATGACCAGAACATTCATAAGTATACTCCTTTTTCCGAGGGCGCTTGCATTGCGCCCGAATTTCCGATAAAATAAGAATCAACTTGATCGGATGTACAATTCAATACAGAATATATTATAACAACTTTTTTCGCAAAGACAAGTAAATTTAACAAAACGTAACTCTTTTGTAACCGCTTTGAGAGGACTTTCATGAGAGTATTTGGTATAATATGCGAATATAATCCCTTCCACCGCGGCCATAAGTGGCAAATTGACGAATTGCGCCGTTTGGCAGGCGAGGAAGAGAGCGCCGTCGTGTGCGCGATGAGCGGTGATTTTGTCCAGCGGGGCGACTTTGCCATCGAGCGCGCGCACGCGCGCGCCGAGGCCGCCGTGCGCGGCGGGGCGGATCTGGTCCTTGAGCTGCCGCTGCCGTGGGCCATCTCGTCGGCAGAGGGTTTTGCCCGCGGCGGCGTGGGCGTTTTGGCGGTGACAGGTGTGGTCGACACACTGGCCTTTGGCAGCGAATGCGGCGACGCAGCAAAATTGCAGCGCGCGGCAAGAGCGCTGCTGCGAGCGGATTTTCCCGACGCACTGCTCGATGAGCTTGCAAAGGGCCTGTCCTTTGCCGCGGCGCGGGAAAGCGCCGCAAGGGTGTTCATCGACGACGATGCAGACGTGCTCAGAGAGCCAAACGACATCCTCGGCGTAGAATACTGCAAGGCGCTGCTGCAAAGCGGCAGCACCATTGCATCGCTTGCAATATCGCGAAAGGCCGTCGGTCATAACGAGGGCGCGGCAGAGGGCTTCGCCTCGGCGAGCTACATCCGCGCGCTGCTCGTAAACGGAGAGGACGCTTCCGCGTATCTGACGGCGGAGAGCGCCGCCATCTATGCGCGCGAGCGGGAAGCGGGCCGCGCGCCTGTGACGATGGAAAACGCGGAGCGCGTAATTTTGTCGAAGCTGCGTGCGATGCGCGAAGAAGACTTCGCCCGCTACGACAGCGGAAACGAAGGGCTTTACCGCCGGTTTTACGACGCGGCGCGTACGGCGGCGTCTGTCGACGAGCTGCTCTCCGCGGTGAAGACGAAGCGCTACGCCTATGCGCGGCTGCGGCGGATGCTGCTTGCGGCGTATCTGGACGTGACGGCGGCGGATGTGCCGCCGGAGGTCCCCTATCTGCGCGTGCTGGCGTGCAATGAACGGGGACGAAAGCTGCTCAAAACGATCAAAAAAACGGGAAGCGCGCCGGTGCTGACGAAGAGCGCCGATGTGCGCGCGCTGAGCGAAGAAGTGCAGAAGCTCTTCGCCTTAACGGCGCGCGCGACGGATCAATACGTGCTCGCCTATCCCGCACTGCGCGAAGCCAGAGGCGGCAGCGCGTGGACGGAGGGACCCGTGATCGTGTAAGCACAAGACCCAAGATCTCGAAAGGAGAACAGAATGAAAAAATGGATGACGCTGCTGCTTTGCTGCGTGATGGCGCTGAACCTGACCGCCTGCGGCGCGGGAGCGCCCGGCGGGACGGAGAACAACGCGCCGCCGCAGGCGGACGCGCTGCACTTTGAAGTTGCGACGCAGATTTACGAAAACGAGTACAAGGCCGACGACGGCACGGTGCTGCTGGCGGAACGCTACGAGCTGCCAGTGCTCGAACTGCACACAGAGGACGGCGAGCTCTACACGCTGGCCGAGAACGTGACGGCGAACGGCGGCGCAGGCAATCCCGCGCAGGTCACGGCGCAGAACGCCTTCAACACGGAGATGAACAACGTGCTCGCGGGCCTTGAGTCTGAGGCGGCGCAGATGGCCGCGGAGGCCAAGGAGCTCTATGCGGAAAACAGTACGTCGGTCTTTTTGAACGGCAGCTACTGGACGAGCGAGCTCAGCCTGACGCAGACCTACATGACAGACGGAAAGCTCCTGAGCATCGCGGCGGAGAATTACACCTACTACGGCGGCGTGCATCCGAATTCCGCCACCCGCGCGTGGAACTTTGACCTGACGACGGGCGAATTCCTGACGCTGGACGCGCTTGCCTCGGAGGAGGGCGATGTGCAGGGAGACTCGTTGCAGGACAATATTTACCGGAACATTCTCAGCCAGATCGATCAAAAAAATCTCAGTGGGGAGTATTTTGACGATTATGATTCCTATTTGCAGGATTTTCCCTCGCTTGCGACGCTGAACTTTACGGAAAGCGGCCTGACGGTCACGTTCGATCAGTATGTCATCGCGCCGTATGCGGCGGGGCCGCAGGTGTTCGAGGTGCCGTACAGCGAATTCTATAACGCGCTGAATGAGCACGCGAAGACGATCCTGGACGTCTCGCAGGAGCAGATCGTGCTGGCGGATTTTGACACGGCGATCACGCTGTGGGCGTGGTTCTTTATGAACACGCCGCCGATCGGGGACTCGCCGGACGAGACGGAAATCAACGGCTACACCTACTACAGCGCGAATATTCCCGGCGTTTCGACGCTCGAGGACATGCACGAGCTGATGTACCGCTACTATGACAAGGCACTGGCCGATCAGTGGTTTGAAGAGTCTGACCGCTACGCCGAGGTGAACGGCAGACTCTACGTCCTGTCTGCCGACCGCGGCAGCGACGATTCCGTAATCGATGAAACGCGCAGCGTGACGCTCGACGGCGAGAGCGGTACCGTGACGCAGACCATCACCTACGGCGAGTGGGACGAAGCGACGCAGAGCTGGACGCCAAACGGCGAGGAGAAGAGTTTTGAGTATCCCTTCACCCTTGTGGGCGGCCACGCGGTGTTCTCCGCATTTCCGTGCCCGTACTGATGAAGAAGACAAAAGAAAAATGCTGGCTCGTGAGAGCCAGCATTTTTTGTATGTATACAGCTTACCGGTAGCGCTCGCGGTGGGCGTGCATGATCTCGGCCAGCAGCACGCCGTTGTCGGGCGGGGTGTAGGTGATGGCGTTCGCGCCCGCGGCGATGGTCTTGCGGATGGTCTCATCCTTCGGGCCGCCGGTGGCGATGATGGGGATCTCGGGATGGCGCTCGCGGAGCGCGGCGACGAGCTGCGGCGTTTCCGACGCGGCGGAGACGTTCAGAATGTCGACGCCTGCGGCGATGCGCGCCTCAGTGTCCTGCGTGGCGGAGACAATGGTCGCTACGACCGGAATGTCGACGTGCGCCTTGATGTCGCGCAGAATGTCCGCCGAAACGGGCGCGTTGAGCACAACGCCGTAAGCGCCGCAGTGCTCGGCCTCCATCGCCTGGGCGACGGAGCGTGCGCCGGACGTGAAACCGCCGCCGACACCGCAGAACACGGGCATATCCGCCACGCTGATGACTGCGCGCACGATGCGCGGCTGCGGGGTAAAGGGATAAACGGCGATCACCGCGTCGGCATTGACGCTTGCGATGGTGGCAACGTCAGTGGAAAAGACAAAGGACTTGATCGTTCTGCCGAAGATGCGGATACCGCTGCACTCGCTGATGCACTCGGGTACCAGCAGCATGTGGTTGCGGAGCTTTCCGCTGTAACTCGGCGTGGGCGTAGAGGTAAAATCGCTCATAAAAGCACCTTCCTTTCCGCAGGTAATAGATGACCGGTAGAAATTTATGCGGGGAAATTATTCGACATGACTGCTTGCGCGCATGGCGAGGATCGTCTGCTCGATGAGCGTGTCAAGATCCCAGCCGAGCATTTCCGCGCCGCGCTCGATGACCTCGCGCGAGCAGCCGGCGGCAAATTTCTTATCCT
>CALAAN010000016.1 GCA_937884915.1 uncultured Oscillibacter sp. | reverse complement strand
CAACGATCGGGAAACGGGCAAGACTTCGGCATCGCCTGAGATGCTGTCGCCCGACGAGCTCATCAAAAAGGCCAACCGCGCGGTTGATGACCTCGACACGATGCGCGCAGTCGAGCGCGAAAAAAAGAAGCGCCCGAGCGGCGCGCAAATCCGAGATTTCCACAGGAATCTGGCCGCGCAGGAGCGCGCGGGCAGCGAAAAGCGCTGGGAGATCGCGCGCAAGAAGCAGGCCGACCGCGGCGAGGTGCACTCCGTCCACATGGACAGCTGCGAGAACCGGCTCGAGAACCTGAAGGTCCTGTACGACGCGGGCATTTTAGACCGCGAGGAATACGCCCAGCGCGTCGCGCGCGTCAAGCGTCAGCACGCGCAGAGCAGAAGCTGAGCAAAACAAAAAAGGAAGCGAACATACCATGTATGACGAACTGACACAGGTCGATATTGACAAAATGAAGGCGGAGCTCGAACACCGCCGTTTGGAGCTGCGCCCCAAGCTCATCGAGGATGTGCAGACGGCGCGCGCGTTCGGCGACTTGAGCGAAAACTACGAGTACAAGGTCGCCAAGCAGGAGAAAAACCGCAACGAGAGCCGCATCCGCTACTTGGAGCGCATGATCGCAACGGCAAAGGTCATCGAGGTGAACGAAAAAGAGGGCACCGTCGGCCTTTTCGACCACGTGGTGCTCTTCAACGAAAAGCTGGGGAAAGAGCAGAACATCCAGCTCGTGACCACGCTGCGGCAGAACGCGCTCAAGGGCCTCATCAGCAAGGAATCGCCCGTCGGCAAGGCCATCCTGGGGAAAAAGGTCGGCGAGCGCGTCGAGATCGTCGTCTCGCCGACGATGCAGTACACGGTCGAGATCCGTTCGATCACACAGGGCGAGGACGACGCCTCGCTTGAGATCAGTTCTTATTGAGGAGACGCATGAAACAGGTCATTATCTATACCGACGGCGCGTGCTCGGGCAATCCGGGCCCAGGCGGCTGGGGCGCGGTGCTCAAGTATGGCGCGCACGAGCGCGAGCTCTCCGGCGGCGAGGCGAGCACGACGAACAACCGCATGGAGCTCACCGCCGTCATCGAGGCGCTGCGGCTCTTAAAGGAGCCGTGCGTCGTGGAGCTCTATTCCGACTCGCGCTACGTCATCGACGCGCTCGAAAAGCGCTGGGTCTACGGCTGGAAGCAGCGCGGCTGGGTCAAAAGCGACAAAAAGCCCGCGCTGAACGTCGACCTCTGGGAGCAGCTCTTGTCGCTCATCGCCCAGCACGAAATGCACTACCACTGGGTCAAAGGCCACGCGGAGAACGAGTATAATAACAGGTGCGACGAGATGGCGGTGGCGGAGTGGAAAGCGGTGAAGCGCTGTCAGTGACAGATGCAGCGAACCGCTTTCGAGGAAGCGGCACGATTGGCGCGCCCGAACGGGCGCGGGAATCGTAATGCCGCGACGGTGAATCGATTTAAGTGAGACTTAACTAAGAATTAAAACAACGACAATCACAGAAAGAAGGCTGATTCCGGAGAAGACGGTCAGAAAGCTCAGGCGGGGCTGGGACAGCATCCGCTTTCTTTTAGCGCCCTGGTGGAAGTACGGCAAGACCCTGATGGTCGGCTCGTTCGTTTCATCGGTGCTGTTTGTGCCGGCGGCGGGATATTTTTCCGCAACGCTGGCGCAGGCGGTGATCGAGACGATCGAGGCGGGAAAGCCATTTGAAGCGGCATTTTTGACGGGCCTGACGTACCTTTTGCTCGCGCTGATGCTCAACCTGCTCCACGCGGTGTACGAGGATTTCTACCTCCGGTGGAAAAAGCAGGAGATCGAGGGGACGATCGAGCGCTCGATTTACGAAAAGGCCTTGACGGTCGACTTCCGGCACTTTGACGATCCGAACTATTTCGACAGCTACAAGCTGGCGACGGAGAAATTCGCCTCGCAGTCGTCGGAGACGCTGAAAAATCTGTTTTCCCTTTTGAGCGGCGCGGCAAAATGCGTCGTCTACGGTGCGTTGATCGCGTCGCACGGCGTGGCGCTGCTGCTCATCGTTTTGGGCTGCTCCGCATTTGTCGCCTATGCGCAGATCTACTGGAGCAAGGTGTCCGTGGAGCGCGAGACGGCCATGGTCAACGACCAGCGGAAGGCCGACTATCTGCGGCGGCTGTTTTTTGACCATACGGCAGTCGCCGATTTGCGCGCGTCGAACATCAAAAAGCCGCTTTTTGCGCTGTTCAACGGCTCAGTGAAAAGCAGGGCTGCGATCTATCGAAAATACGGCGCAAAGGAATTTTTAATCGACATTCTGGTGAACCTCGCCCAGCTCGGCACGACCTTCGCCGTGCCCGTCTATGTCGCGTGGGGCGTGATGTCCGGCAATATCAGCGGCATCGGCGTCTACGCGACGCTGATCGCCTCGTCACTCGCGCTCAAGGAGGCGCTCAACGCGCTCGGCTGGTGGAGCTCGCAGGTCGCCTTAGGCGTCGCATACGCGCAGAAGGTGCAGCGGTTTTTCGAGACGGATTCGACCATTGAAGCGTCGACAGACGGCGAGGAAGCGGCGGACGGCCCGTTTTCCGTCCGATTCGACCATGTGTCCTACCGTTACGGCGGCAGAGACGATTTTGCTATCCGTGACCTGAGCCTTGCCATCGCGCCGAGGGAGAAGATCGCCATCGTCGGCGAAAACGGCGCGGGGAAGACGACGCTCACAAAGCTCCTGCTCCGCCTGTACGACGCGGACGAGGGAACGGTTCAGATCAACGGCCGCCCGATCACGGACTATGACGTGAGCACGCTGCGCGGCAAGATCGGCATCGCGTTTCAGCAGTCCCGCCTGTACGCGCTGTCCGTCCGCGAGAATATGACGGCCTATGCCGATGCGGACGACGCGCGGCTCAAGGCCTGCCTTGAAGAGGTCGGCTTGCAGCTTGATTTGGACGCACAGGTCACGAAGGAGTTCGATGAAAACGGCGCGGTGCTCTCGGGTGGAGACGCGCAGCGCCTGTGCCTGACGCGGCTGCTGCACAGCGACTTTGGGCTGCTCATCCTCGACGAACCGTCCAGCGCGCTGGACCCGATCGCCGAGTACCGTATCGCAAAGCTGATCTTTGACCGCTCGCCGACGACCACCGTTATGGTCGCGCACCGGCTCTCCACGGTCGTGGACGCGGATCGGATCTATCTGCTCTCCGGCGGAGAGATCGTCGAGTCCGGCACGCACGCGGAGCTGATGGCGCAAAACGGCAAATATCGGGAAATGTTTTCCAAACAGGCCGATGGGTACTTGAAAGCTTAGCGGAAGTGTGGTACAACAAAAGCAAATTTTTTTCAGCAGGGGCCCCACTTTGCTGAAGTAATATGAAGGAGCGGACAACTATGGCAGAATTCAACGCAAAGCAGCAGCTTCCGGGCCTGATCGACTGGATGCGCGCGCAGATGAAGGCCTGCGGCGGCAAGACCGCCGTCATCGGCATTTCCGGCGGCAAGGACAGCTCCGTCACGGCGGCGCTGAGCGTCAGGGCCTTCGGGCGCGAGAATGTCGTCGGCGTGCTGATGCCCGACGGCGTACAGCCGGACATCGACTACTCGAACGGCCTTGTCGAGTACCTCGGCATCCGCCACTACACGTTCAACATCCACGGCGGCACGAGCGGCCTTCTCGACGAGATGGCGCGCGTGGGCATCGAGGCGAGCCGCCAGACGAAGGTGAACCTGCCGTCCCGCATCCGCATGGCGACGCTGTACGCCATCGCGCAGAGCGAGGATAACGGCATCGTGCTCAACACCTCGAACCTCTCCGAGGACTGGGTCGGCTACTGCACGATCTACGGCGACAGCGCGGGTGCGTTCTCGCCGCTCGGCATGTACACGACCGAGGAGGTCATCGCGCTGGGCGCGGAGCTGGGCCTGCCCGAGCGCTTGCTCATCAAGCCTCCGTCCGACGGCCTGACCGGAAAGACCGACGAGGACAACCTTGGCTTTACGTACCATGTGGTGAACGAGTACATCCGCAAGGGCGAGGTCGACCCCGCCATCAAGGAGCAGATCGACCGCAAGCACAAGGTCTCGCGCTTCAAGTTCCAGACGCTGCCGGTGTATCAGAATGGGATGCCCATCGTCGTGCCGGAGGAGACGGATTATTATAATCCGAATAAGAAATAAGCAGCGCGCAGCGCTGCACGAGCCAAAGGGGCCATTCTCTCACGTGAGAGAATGGCCCCTTTGAAACCCCAAGAGAACGCGAGGGGTCTTGCCCCTCGACCCCGCACATTGCCAGTTTGTAGCTTGAATGACTGCACGCGCTGCGCAGTGTGGGTGCGGCGTACATGGCTTCGCCATGAACCCCTACATTTCGTTACCACTCTCAACCGCGCCTTACTACCGTGAGGCGCGTGTGACGTTTGATTGGCGGCAGACATTGTGCGGCGCGGCATTGCTGTGCTCGCCGCTTTGGGGTGCTGATTTTTAGCCTTTCTCTTGGTCGGTACTGCTGATGGGTTCGTCGGGAATGATGTCTTGCGCGATGACTTGCTCTTCTGCGTCCAGCAGGGCTTTTTTCAGGACTTCGCGGGCGAGAATGCCTTTGCCCTCGTCGTAGAGGTCGATGGCCTCGCTCATACTGCGCACCATGCCGTGGTAAAGGTTTCGATAAGTCGTCATTTTATTTTCTCCTTTTATGCGTCATTGTTGCGTCACTTTTTCTTTTTAGTATAATTTGACGCTAAACTTTTGTCAATACTTCGTCACGGAGGTTGGCAAATGGATTCAAAAAGTCGTTACACCCTGCGCACCGATCCGGTGCTGCTGGAAAAGCTCGGATATATCGCTGAATACGAGGGACGCACCAAAAACCGTGAATTGGAGCAAATGATCAAGCACCGCATCGCAGCTTTCGAACAGGAGCACGGCGAAATTCCCATAGAAGAAAACGACCGCTGACGCGGTCGTTTTCTTGCCATCCAGCGGCGAGCGAAGCAATGCCGCCCCCGCACGCAGTCTGCCGCCAAACTATCGTCACACGCGCCTCACGGCAGTAAGGCGCG
>CALAAN010000015.1 GCA_937884915.1 uncultured Oscillibacter sp. | reverse complement strand
ACGGCCTGGCGCTCGGCAAGGGCGTCATCGTCGCGCAGACGGTGGAGGAGGCGAAAGCCGCCGTCCGTTCCATGATCGAGGACAAGGCCTTCGGCCAAAGCGGCGCACGCGTCGTCATCGAGGAGTTCATGGAGGGGCCCGAGGTCTCTGTCCTGAGCTTTACCGACGGCGAGACTGTTGTCCCCATGGCATCGTCCATGGACCACAAGTGCGCGCTGGACGGCGACAAGGGCCCGAACACCGGTGGCATGGGCACGATCGCCCCGAACCCCTGCTATACGAAAGAGATCGCGGACGAGTGCATGCAGACGATCTTCCTGCCCACCATCCGCGCGATGAAGGCCGAGGGCCGCCCCTTCAAGGGCTGCCTGTACTTCGGCCTGATGCTCACGAAGGACGGACCCAAAGTCGTGGAGTACAACTGCCGCTTCGGCGATCCCGAAACACAGGTCGTGCTGCCGCTTCTTAAATCTGACCTGCTCACGATCATGCAGGCGACGACAAACGGCACGCTCAAGGACGTTCCCGTCGAATTTTCGACCGATTCCGCCTGCTGCGTCGTCCTCGCCTCGAACGGATACCCCAAGAAATATGAGAGCGGCTTCCCCATCACGATGAGCGAAGAGGCCGCCGCGCATACCTACGTCGCGGGCGCGAAAAAAGTCGGCGATCAGCTCCTGACCGCGGGCGGCCGCGTGCTCGGCGTCACCGCCGTTGCGCCCACGCTCGAGGAGGCTGTGAAGGAGGCCTACCGCTTATCGTCTGAGGTCGATTTTGCCAACAAATACTGCCGCAGCGACATTGGCCGCAGAGCCCTCGCCGCGCAAAAGGAGAGAGAGTAAATGGTCTATCGCGTCTGTGTTGAAAAAAAGCCCGGCCTTGCGCCCGAGTGCGCGAGCCTTCTTTCCGACTGCCGCTCGTTTCTGGACCTCAAAGGCCTTGAAAATGTGCGTATCTGGAATCGCTACGACGTCGAGGGCATCGACGAAGCCCTGTTTGCTTACGCCACGACTACCGTTTTCTCCGAGCCGCAGCTCGACCTGACGAGCGAGGAGATCGATGCAAGCGGCGCTGCCGCCGTCTTCGCTGTCGAGCCGCTGCCTGGTCAGTTTGACCAGCGCGCTGACAGTGCGGCCCAGTGCATTCAGCTCCTGAGTCAGGGTGAGCGCCCGCGCATCCGCACGGCGAAGGTCTACGCGCTCTACGGCGCGCTCTCTGAAAAAAACGTCGAGGCCGTCAAGCACCACGTCATCAACCCCGTCGAGAGCCGCGAGGCCTCGCTTGCAAAGCCCGAGACGCTCGCCGAGAATCTGACGGAGCCCAAGCCTGTCGCGTCGGTCAACGGCTTCACCGCAATGGACGAGGCGGCGCTCTCGGCGCTCCTTTCGTCCATGGGCCTTGCGATGGACTTAGACGACCTCAAGACCCTGCAGGCATACTTCCGCGACGAGGAGCACCGCGACCCCACCGTGACCGAGGTGCGCGTCGTCGACACCTACTGGTCCGACCACTGCCGCCACACGACGTTTTCCACGCATTTAGACGAGGTCAGCATCGAGGACCCCGCCGTCAAGGAGGCGTATGGCCGTTACCTCGCCGCGCGCGAGGAGGTCTACGGTGCGGAGAAAGCCGCGAAGCGCCCCCAGACGCTGATGGACATCGCGACCATCGGCACGAAGACGCTCAAATCTCGCGGCCTTGTCCCCGAGCTCGACGAGAGCGAGGAGATCAACGCCTGCTCCATCCACGTTCCCGCCGAAGTGAACGGTGAGGAGCAGGACTGGCTGCTGATGTTCAAAAACGAGACTCACAACCATCCCACCGAAATCGAGCCCTTCGGTGGCGCAGCCACCTGCATCGGCGGCTGCATCCGCGACCCGCTCTCGGGACGTGCCTACGTCCATCAGGCGATGCGCGTCACGGGCGGCGGAGACCCGCGAAAGACGCTCGCGGAGACCCTTTCCGGCAAGCTCCCCCAGCGCAAGCTCGCACAGACCGCCGCGGCGGGCTATTCGTCCTACGGCAACCAGATCGGACTTGCCACGGGCCACGTCGCCGAGCTGTATCACGAGGGCTACATTGCCAAGAGACTAGAATGCGGAGCGGTCGTCGCCGCGGCGCCCGCGAAGAACGTCGTGCGCGAGCGTCCCGCCCCGGGCGACGTCGTCATCCTGCTCGGCGGCCGCACGGGCCGCGACGGCATCGGCGGCGCGACGGGTTCGTCGAAGAGCCACGATATGAAGTCCCTCACCACCATGGCGAGCGAGGTCCAGAAGGGCAACGCCCCCGAAGAGCGCAAGATCCAGCGCCTGTTCCGCAACGGCGAGGTCACCCGCCTCATCAAGCGCTGCAACGACTTTGGCGCGGGCGGCGTGTCCGTCGCCATCGGCGAGCTGGCCGACGGTCTCGCGATCAACCTCGACGCCGTGCGCAA
>CALAAN010000014.1 GCA_937884915.1 uncultured Oscillibacter sp. | reverse complement strand
GCGCGCGTAGTGGCCGGTCACGATGGCGTCGCAGCCTAAAATGCGGGCGCGCTCGTAGAGCCGCTCGAACTTCAAATAGCGGTTGCAGTCGATGCAGGGGTTCGGCGTCGCGCCGCGCTCGTAGGACGAGATGAAGCGGTCGATGACCTGCCCCTTGAAGTCGTCTGAAAGGTTGAAGACATAATAGGGGATGCCGAGGCGCAGCGCGACGAGACGCGCGTCCTCGACGTCTTCAAGCGAGCAGCAGGTCTTTGTGCGGCTGACGCCGATGTCCTCGTTGTGGAAGAGCTTCATCGTCGCGCCGATGCACTCGCAGCCCTGCTCCTTCATCAAAAATGCGGCGACGCTCGAGTCCACACCACCGCTCATCGCAATGAGTACCTTATCCATATTTCCTCACATCATGCGGCACGCTTTGGCGCAGGGAATGTCCCTGTGAGAAGCGATGCCGCGTTTATCGTTTTGCCTTATTTTGCCGTGCGCTTATAAAGTGAACGGCTTTTTGCCGCTGACGAGTTCTTTCCACAGCGGGGACATGCCGCGTAAGTATTCCACGACCTCGGGCACGGCCACGAGGATGCGGTCGACTTCCTCGTCGGTGTTCCACTCGCACAGGCTCAGGCGCAGCGAGCCGTGCGCCACGTCATGCGGGCGGCCGATGGCCAGCAGCACATGGCTTGGGTCGAGCGAGCCGGACGTGCAGGCGCTGCCGGACGACGCGCAGATGCCTTTCGCGTCGAGCAGGAGCAGCAGGCTCTCGCCCTCGACGCCTTCGAAGCAGAAGCTGACGCTTCCGGGCAGGCGGTTCACGGGATCGCCGTTGAGCGCGCTGTGCGGGATCTTGGACAGGCCGTCAATCAGGCGGTCGCGCAGGGCGCTGACCCTTTTTGCGTTCTCGTCGAGGTGCGCGCAGGCGTCTTCGAGCGCCGCAGCCATGCTCATGATGGCGGGGATGTTCTCCGTACCCGCGCGCTTGCCGCGCTCCTGCGCGCCGCCCTCGATGAGGCTCGTCAGGAAGACGCCCTGACGGGCATACAGCACGCCGGTGCCCTTCGGGCCGTGGAACTTGTGCGCGGAGAGCGACAGCAGGTCGATGTTCTGCGCCTTGACGTCGATGGGCAGATGCCCCGCCGCCTGCACAGCGTCGGTGTGGAACAGCACGCCCGCCTCGCGGCAGACTGCGCCGATCTCAGCAATCGGCAGGATGGAGCCGATTTCGTTGTTGGCATACATGATCGTCACGAGGCACGTGTCCTCGCGGATGGCGTTTTTCACCTGCCGGGCCGTCACGGTGCCGATGGGGCCGACGGGGAGCAGCTCGATTTCGAAGCCCTCTTTTTCGAGCTTTTGGAGCGTGTGCAGCACGGCGTGGTGCTCGAACGAGGTCGAAATAATGTGCTTTTTGCCCTTGCGCTCGCCGAGGCGCGCGGCGGAGAGAATGGCCTGATTGTCGGCCTCGCTGCCGCCGGAGGTGAAGTAGATCTCGCGCGGGGAGGCGTTCAGGCATTTTGCGATGCGGTCGCGCGCGCTGAGCAGCGCCTCGGCTGCCTGCTGGCCGACGGAATGCAGGCTCGAGGGGTTGCCGTAGATCGTCTCCAGATAGGGGAGCATGGCGTCGATCGCGGCGCGGCTCATCTGGGTCGTCGCGGCGTTGTCCGCGTAAATGGTTGTCATTGTGATCTCCTTTTGCCGAAAATCCTATCTTCTGAGTATGTCAGCATGATACACAGGAACGCCCGCTTTGTCAATGGATTTTGCGCTCCGCGCGGGGGCAAAAGGAAGAACCGCTCTTGCGAGCGGTTCTTCCTTTTGCATTGGGGGATGGAGGGTTTTCAGCTTACTTTTCGAGCAGCGTCCAGTCGCGGTTTTCGCGCAGCTCGGTCCACTTCTCATACTGGGAGTTCGTCTTGAACTTGTAGTAGTGGCTGTTCGTCGCTTCCTGAATGGCGAGGTAATACCAGGCCTTCGGGTTCGCGTTGTCCGTCCAGGTGACCATATCGGGGAGCAGATCGTCCTCGGTCTCTGGCTGGCGGTTCAGCACGCGGTTGACGAGCGTCACGGTCTCGGCACGGGTGATGTCGCGCTGGGGACCGAAGGTGCCGTCGGGATAGCCGTTGATCCAGCCGTTGTTGTAGGCGATGCTGATCTCGTCCTTGGCCCAGTGGTTCGCGATGTCGCTGAACTTCGCAGTGGTCTTGTCGCCGCCTAAGTCGAAGCGGGCGGCGATGGCGGCGAACTCAGCGCGGGTGATGGCGGCGTTCGGGCGGAACGTGCCGTCGGGATAGCCCGTGATGATGCCCATGGAGCTGAGGGTCGAGACCGCGGTGTTGTACCAGTCGGCAGAGGTCACGTCGGAATAGCGGTTGGTCCTGGTCAGGTTCTCGTCGCGGACGTCGTCGGTCAGCAGGCGGAAGAAGATGGTCGCGACCTCGGC
>CALAAN010000013.1 GCA_937884915.1 uncultured Oscillibacter sp. | reverse complement strand
CTTGCCTTCTGCATTGTAGGTGTAAAGGCCGGAGAAGGAAGCGGCAGCCAGGCAGGCGCCGTCAACGGTGGAGTTCAGAGCCGGATCGAGATACGCGGGCTCGGAAGCAAGGTTGGCGCGAAGGGTGTCGGAGCCGTTGGTCATCTTGACTTCCTGGAAGAACTTCGTGCCGAAGAGGTTGGCGTACATACCGGTGACATAGTCCTTCATCATGTAGATGTCGTTGTAGTAGTAGAACGGCAGGATGCACCAGTTGGACATCAGAATGTCCTCTGCTTCGTGCATGAGATCCACGCGGCGGGCAAAGTCGGTCTCGGCCTTGATCTGGGCGATCAGCTCGTCATACTGTGCCCAGTCGTTCAGCGGGTCGATGAAGGCGTCGCTGACGAGGGTGGCCGCGTCGGGCGTCTCTTCCGTGGCGGTCTCGGTGGTTTCGGTTGCTTCGGTGGTGGTGCTTTCGGTCGTGCTGGTCTCGGTCTCGGTGCTGGGCGCTTCCGTCTTGGTGCACGCAGCGAAGAGCGAAACGATCATCACAGCCGCAAGCAGCAGCGCAAGGATCTTTTTCATTTTGGGAACCTCCTGTTTTATTTTGCACTCCGCTCCGTCCGCCGCAAAGGCCCATGCACACAGTTTTCTGTGTGCGCAAAAGGGTACCCTTTTGGCCGCCCGGAGGCGAAGAACATTACGTTGTCTGAAACCCTCACAGGTTTCACCGCATCATACCACGCACACGTGCGTGCGTCAAGTATCATGCGCCGTTTTTGTGCGCTTTGCAGGATTTTTCGCTGCAAAGTGCCGTTCGTTTTATGCTTATTTGTTCCAGCAGGCGACGAAGTGGCCGTCTCCGCGGTCGGTGAGCGCGGGGCACTGGCTGGCGCACTGCTCGGTGGCATAGCGGCAGCGGGTGCGGAACGAGCAGCCGGTCGGCATATTCAGAGGACTCGGCACGTCGCCCTCGAGAACGATACGCTTTCTCGCTCTTGTCACGTCCGGATCAGGGATCGGGACGGCCGACAGAAGCGACTGCGTGTACGGGTGCTGCGGGTTTTCGTTGAGCTCGTCGGCGTCGGCCACCTCGACGATCTTGCCGAGGTACATGACGGCGATGCGCTTGGAAATGTGCCGCACGACGAGAAGATCGTGCGCAATAAACAGATACGCAACGCCGAGCTTTTCCTGAAGCTCCTCGAACATATTGATGACCTGCGCCTGAATGGAAACGTCCAGCGCGGACACCGGCTCGTCGCAGACGATGAACTGCGGGTTCACGGCAAGGGCTCGTGCAATGCCGATCCTCTGGCGCTGGCCGCCGGAAAATTCGTGTGCGTAGCGTGTGGCGTGCTCGGCGTTGAGGCCGACGGTCGCCATGAGCTCGAGAATTTTTTCGCGGCGCTCCTTGCGGTTCGCGTACAGCTGGTGCACGTCCAGCGGCTCACCGATGATGTCTTCAACGGTCATGCGCGGGTCGAGAGACGAATATGGGTCCTGGAAGACCATCTGCATCTGCTTGCGCATATGCGTGATGTTTTTCGCCGTGACGGGCTCGCCGTCAAAGATAATTTCGCCAGCCGTGGGCTCGTAGAGCCTTAAAATCGTGCGGCCGACGGTCGTTTTGCCGCAGCCGGACTCGCCGACGAGGCCGAGCGTTTCGCCGCGCCCGATGGTAAACGACACGTCGTCGACCGCCTTCAACGGCTTCGAGCGCAGAAGGCCCGTGCGGACAGGGAAATACTGCTTGAGGTTCTTGACCTCCAGTAAGATATCAGACATTGCCTTCCCCTCCTTCCGCCTGAAGCTGGTCGCGGACGTTGATCCAGCAGGCCGCCTTGTGGTTTTCGTTGATGCTCATTTCCTCGGGGTGCTGCTCGAGACAGATCTTCATCGCCGCGTCGCAGCGGGTGCAGAACGCGCAGCCGGCGGGGAGATTGAGCATATTGATGGGCGTACCTGCGATGGGAACGAGCTTCTTTTTCATGTTGTTGACGTTCGGGATGGAGCGCAGAAGACCCTTCGTGTACTCGTGCTTCGGATTGTAGAAGATCTCGCGTGCGGTGCCGCGCTCACAGATCCTGCCGCCGTACATGACGATGATATTGTCGCACATATCGGCAATGACGCCGAGGTCGTGCGTGACGAGAATGACCGCCATGCCGAGCTTTTTCTGAAGATCCTGCATGAGCTCCAAAATCTGCGCCTGAATGGTCACGTCCAGCGCCGTCGTCGGCTCGTCTGCGATCAGGATATCAGGCTCGCAGGCCAGCGCCATGGCGATCATGACTCTCTGCCGCATACCGCCGGAGAGCTCGAAGGGATACTGCCGGATGCGCTTTTCGGGCTCGTTGATGCCGACGAGCTCGAGCATTTCGATCGCGCGCTGCCGCACCTCTTTTCCCTTGCGGTTCGTGTGCAGGCGGATGGCTTCTCCGAGCTGGTTTCCGATCGTAAAGACCGGGTTGAGGCTCGTCATCGGGTCCTGGAAAACGATCGAGCAGCATTTGCCTCTAAAGTGGCTCATCTGCTTTTCGGTCCACGTCGTGAGATCTTCGCCCTTGTAGAGAATGTGGCCGCTCTGGATGCGTCCGTTGTCGGCCAGGATCTGCATGATGGAGTAGGCCGTGACGGATTTGCCGGAGCCGGACTCGCCGACGATGCCGAGGATCTCGCCGGGGTTGAGATTGAACGACACGCCGTTGACGGCGTGCACCTCCCCGGAGTCGGTGCGGAAGGTCGTGTGCAGATCCTGTACGCTCAGAAGATATTGTTCATTCATACCGCTCACCTCTTCAGCTTCGGGTCAAACGCGTCGCGAAGACCGTCTCCCAGCAGGTTGAGACTCAGAACGATCAGGCAGATCATCAGAGCCGGGAAAATCAGCTTATACGGATACGTCTGCAGGCCCTGCCGCGCGGAGTTTGCAAGCGAGCCCAGAGACGGCATCGGCGCGTTGACGCCAAGGCCGATGAAGCTCAGGTAGCTCTCGGTGAAGATGGCCGACGGAATTTGCAGCGCCGTCGAGACGATGATGACCGACAGACAGTTCGGCAGAATGTGCTTTTTGATGATCCAGCCGGGCTTTGCGCCGATGGACCGGGCAGCGAGCACGTACTCGTTTTCCTTGATGGACAAGATCTGGCCGCGGATGAGTCTGGCCATACCGACCCAGTACAACAGGCCAAAGACGATGAACATGGAGATCATGTTCGAGCCGAGCTTTGCAAGTGCCGAGCCGGATGGGAAAGACAGCGTCTGGTTCAGAACCGTGGCGAGCAGAATGATGACCAGCATATCGGGAAGCGAGTAGATGATATCGACGATGCGCATGAGAATGAGGTCGACGCGCCCGCCTGCATAGCCAGAGATACTGCCGATGATCATGCCGATGATGAGCACGATGATGCTCGCGAAGAAGCCGATGACGAGTGAGATCCTCGCACCGTAGATGACGCGGATGAAGTAGTCGCGGCACTGCTCGTCGGTGCCCATGATGTGCGGGAAGCGGGTGCCGCCGGCGTCGATGAATTTCTGTTCGGCCTTGCTGTAGGTGAAAGGAGCAAGGTTCTTTGCGCCCTTGTCGCGCTTGCCGTTGACCGACAGGATCTCATCGTAGCCGTAGGGCACGATCATGGGGGCGACAATGATGGTGATGATGACGGCCAGAAGCACGATGATGCTCAAAACCGCCAGCGGGTTTTTCATGAGCTTTCGCATACCGTCTTTGAAGAAGGACGTGCTTTCGCTCATGACGTCCTGCTGCCGCTTTTCCTCGTCCGTCGCCTTTTCGAACTTCGAAAGGTCGATCTGCGCGCTGAGGATCTGCTTTTTCGGCGTCTTGTTGGGGTCAAAGTTTTCCATATTGCGTCCTCCCTTCTCAGTCGAATTTGATGCGCGGGTCTACGAGCTTGTAAAGAAGATCGCAGATGAGGTTCGCCACGACCATGAGCGTTGCAAGGAAGATGGTCGTCGCCATGATCATGGTGTAGTCGCGGTTGGTGATGGCGCTGACAAACTTGCTGCCGATGCCGCCGACGGTAAAGATCGTCTCAATGACCATCGAGCCCGTGATGATGTAGGCGATCTGCGGGCCGGCGTATGTAATGACCGGAAGCAGGGAGTTGCGCAGCGCGTGCTTGAAGATCATCTTCCACTTGGAAACGCCCTTGGCCTTCGCCGTGCGGATGTAGTCCTGGCTCAGGGCATCCAACATACTGGACTTGGAAAGGCGCGTCGTATACGCCATCGGATAGGCCGACAGTGCGATGACCGGCAGCAGAAAGTTGGGGTCGTTGGCGTCCCAGACCGGGAACCACGCAAGCTTGATGCAGAACACCAGCAGCAGAAGCGTCGCCAGCACGAAGCTCGGCACCGCGGTAAAGAGCGTCGAGAAGAACACGATGATGCGGTCGGGGAGCTTGTTGCGCATCAGGGCGGCAAAGCTTCCGAACACCGTGCCGCACACGAGCGCCACGGCGATCGCCATGAGACCCAGCTTTGCCGAAATGGGGAACGACTCGGAAATGATCTCGGTGATGTCGCGTCCGTTTTTGAGTGACACGCCGAAGTCTCCGTGCAGCAGGTTCTTCATGTACAGAATGAACTGCTCCGGCACGGGCTTGTCCAGATTGTACCGCCGGTTCAGCGCCTCAATGGTCGCCTCGCTCAGCGCTTTTTCCCGGTTGAACGGTCCGCCCGGGATCGCGTTCATAACGAAAAATGTGATGGCACATATGATAAATACCGTCAGAATGGCAAGTAAAATACGCTTGACAATATATCTGCCCACATTCTTCACTCCTTCCTCTTGTTTACTTTCACGGTCTGCACAATTGTGCAGGCTTCAGATGTTCTATCTATTATAGCGGAACAAGCCGGAAGCGTCAATCCTTTTTCGCCGTACTGCGACAGTTTCTGAACGGCGCGTTCGCGCTTTTGCCGGAAATGCCGCCGCTGCTTCCCGGATCTCCCCACTTTCCGGTATGTTTAGAAACATTCAGCGTCAAAAACATCCGTCCGTATTATGCGCACAGGAGGAACGTTTTTTCCTTCTGCGCATATCCTGATCGCAGAAGGAGGCGGTTTTTATGCAGGCACAGGGCACGCTTGTCGTGCGTCTTTTTACATCCGCGGCGCAGATCCCCCTGCAGGGCGCGACGGTCACGGTCACGAAACGGCTGTCAAATGACGAAAGGAAGCTGCTTGCCGTGCGCGTGACGAATTTCGACGGCTTTACAGACCCCGTGTCCATCGACACCCCGCCGATGGCGCAGAGCCAGAGCTATCAGGCCGGGCTCGTGCCTTATTCCGTCGTCGATATCCGCGTCGAGCGCACGGGCTTTGACCGGGTGATCGTCGAAGACGCGCAGGTCTTTCCCGGCACGCAGACGCGGCAGGAGATCGCCCTGATCCCGACGCCGGGCGCGTTTGACCGGACCGAGACCTTCGTCGTGCCGCCGCAGAATAACCTGTTGTGAGGTGAAAAAATGCCGACCTCTGTCATTCCCTACATTCCAGAAACGATCGTCGTCCATCTCGGCGCGCCCACGGCCTCTGCCGCCAACGTCACGGTCCCGTTCACGGACTACGTCAAAAATGTCGTTTCCAGCGAAATTTACCCCACGTGGGAGCCCGCGGCGCTGGAGGCCAACACGCTGGCGATCATCTCGTTCGCGCTCAACCGGTTCTACACCGAGTATTACCGCAGCCGGGGCTATGATTTTGATATCACGTCCTCGACCGCCATCGACCAGAAATACATTCAGGGCCGGAACATTTACGAAAACATTTCCGTTCTGGTCGACGAGATCTTTGACCGGTACCTGCGCCGCGAGGGCTTCGTCGAGCCGCTGGCCGCGAAATTCTGCAACGGCGTGACGACGACGTGCGACGGTTTGAGCCAGTGGGGCTCACAGTATCTGGCCGAGGACGGCGCGGACGCGTTTTCGATCCTTCGCGCGTACTACGGAAATGTCGAGCTCGTCACGAACGCGCCGGTGCAGGAGCCGTCGCCGTCTTATCCGGGCACGCCCCTTCGCCGCGGCGATACGAGCGCAGACGTCGCGCTCGTGCAGTTCATCTTGAACCGTGTGTCGCAGAACTACCCCGCCATCCCGAAGCTCACCGTCGACGGCGTGTTCGGTTCTGCCACGGAAAGCGCCGTCCGCGCGTTCCAGTCCATTTTCGATCTGACGGCAGACGGTATCGTCGGGCCCGCAACGTGGTATAAGCTGATCCTTTTATATGTCGCGGTGCAGCGGCTCACGGAGCTTCAGTCGCTCGGGCAGACGTACACGCGCTATAACTGGGAGCTTCCCGAGCCGCTTTCCGTCGGCAGTACCGGAAGCCGCGTCACGTTTTTGCAGTACGTGCTGACGGTTTTGTCGGAGTTCCTGCCGTCCGTTCCCGCGCCCGATATCACCGGCACATACACCGAAAATACCGCCGCGTCCGTCCGCGCGTTTCAAAGCTACGAAAGCCTTTCGGCCACAGGCTCCATCGACGAGGCGACCTGGAGCGCCCTTTACGCGCAGTACGCGGCCATCCGGGACACGGTGCTGACCGACGGCGAGCTCTTCCCGATCACAACGGCGCAGGCGCCCGAAGCCGTCCCTGTTTTCGCGGCAGATACTACCGCGCAGAGCCCTTTTCCCCAGCCGCCCACCGGTGAGGCCGCGCAGCGCTGGTCGGACACGTCGAGATTTCTGCAATATCCCGCCGGAGGCTTTGCCCCCGGACAGCAGGACGAGGAGGGTGCGCTGTGATTTTTCCCGAAGACTATATCAACCGGCCCGTCCGGAGCCTGCAAACCATGCTGCGCGTGTTATCCGCCGTCTTCCCCGAGCTTCCGCGCGTCAATCCAGACGGCATTTACGGCAAAAGCACCGAAAAAGCCGTCCGCGCCTTTCAGGCCCGCGAACATCTGCCTGTGACCGGCACGGCGGACAACGAAACCTGGACCCGGCTGACCGGCTGCTATCTTCGCCATGGGCCGACTGTTCTGCCGCCGGAGCCACTTTGCATTTCGTGGGACCCGGGGCAGGCGATCTTGCCCGGGGAAGAAAATCTGCACCTTTATCTCATGCAGGCGATGATGGCCGCGCTCTCTAAACTCTACGCGCAGGCGGAGCCTCCGGCGGTCACGGGCAGGTATGACGCCGCGACGAAAAAAGCCGTGTTGGAATTACAGGCGCTTTTCGGTCAGGAGCCGGACGGCGTCATCGACCAGCGCTTCTGGGCGCACCTTTCGAGGCTCTACCGTCTGTCCGCCGGAAACGGCACGGTGCAGGCCTCGCAGGAGGCGTTTGCGGAAAGCCGGTATCTTTTATAGCGCAAAAGCGGCACGGATCTGCATCCATGCCGCTTTTTGTGACGTTTCTTATTCGACGGTAACGCCGCGCTTGGCAAATTCTTCGACCATGAGATCGAGATCGGGTTTGATGTTGATGGGCTCGCCCGCGGACTTGATGGCGTTTGCCACGTCCTTCAGGCCGTTGCCGGTGACGACGGAGACGACCGTGTCGTTCTTGCCGATGAGGCCTAACTCGCACGCCTTTTTCACAGCCGCCGTTCCGGTGACGCCCGCAGGCTCGCCGAACACGCCGCAGGTCCGGCCGAGAAGCTTCTGCGCCGCGAGAATTTCCTCGTCGGTCACGTTGATGGCAAGGCCGTTCGACTCGCGGATGGCCATGAGCGCCTTGTCGGCGTTGCGCGGCACACCGACGGAAATGGAGTCGGCAATGGTGTTTTCCTCCATCGGCTCCCAGGGCTTGT
>CALAAN010000012.1 GCA_937884915.1 uncultured Oscillibacter sp. | reverse complement strand
TCCTCCATGATGTAGGAGCGCAGGTTGCCGATGTGGGCAAAGTGGTACACGGTCGGGCCGCAGGTGTACATCTCCACATGGTTCGGCGTATGGGTCTTGAATTCTTCCTTTTTGTGGGTCGCGGAATTGTATAAATACATGATAGATCTCCTTTGAGAAGATGAAATGACAGATTTAGTCCGCCTCTTTGAAGACGTCGAGGTTCTTTGCGAAATACTCAATGCCGGAGTACACGGTCGTCGCTACGATGACCGCGATGCACACGACATTCAAAAGGTTGCTTTGGAACACCAGCATCAGACACAGGCACACCATGGTCGAGGCGGTCTTCACCTTGCCCGACCATGCGGCCGCGATGACGCGCCCCTGCTCCGCGGCAACAAGGCGCATGCCGGACACGGCAAATTCGCGCAGCAGCACGATGGCGAGACACCAGCCGGGCATCTGCCCGCATTCGACAAAGTAACACATCGCCGCCATGACGAGCATCTTGTCCGCCAGCGGGTCCATGAATTTGCCGAAGTTCGTGATCTGGTTGTAGTGGCGGGCGATGTAGCCGTCGGCAAAGTCCGTCAGGCATGCGGCGATGAAAATGCCGAGCGCCCACCATCTCGCACCCGCGAAGTCCAGGTACAGCACCACTAAGAATACGGGGATCAGCGCAATGCGCATGATCGTCAGCTTGTTTGCAGTTGTCATATCTCTCTTTCCTCCTGCCTTGCAGGGCATTTACTTATTCGACCGCTTCGCCGGTCAGCTCGCCGTCCATCGTGCCGGTCAGGCGGACGTTGACGAACTCGCCTGCCATAATATCACAATTTGCGGAAAAGTAAATCTTTCCGTCGATATCCACGGATTCCGCGTAGCTGCGGCCGACAAAGGACTGCGCCTCCTCGCTCCAGCCCTCGCACAGCACCTCGCGCACATCGCCGAGAACTGATTCGTTGTACTCGTCGATGATGTCGCTCTGCACATCGACCAGAAGCTCCGTGCGGCGCTGAGCCTCCTCCATCGGAACGTGCTCCATCGTTGCGGCCTTCGTCCCCTCCTCGGGCGAGAACGGGAACACGCCCGCGCGCTCGATCTTTTCCTCGCGCAGGAAGTCGCAGAGTTCTTCGAACTCCTTCTCCCCCTCGCCGGGCAGACCCGCGATGATCGACGTCCGCAGCACAAGGCCTGGGATGCGCGCGCGCAGCTCGCGGAAGACCTTGCGGATGCTCTCTTTCGTGTCGCGGCGGTTCATCGCCTTCAAAATGTCGTCGTTGCAGTGCTGGATGGGGATGTCGAGATACGGCACGATCTTCTTTTCCTGCGCGATCGTGTCGATCAGCTCGTCCGTGATGTCGTCGGGATAAAGATAATGCAGCCGGATCCAGTGGAAATCCAGCTTGCACAGCTCGCGCAGAAGTGCGGCCAGCTGGTGCTCGCCGTTCAAGTCCGTGCCGTAGCGTGTGATGTCCTGCGCGATGACGATGAGCTCCTTCACGCCCGCGGACGCAAGCTCGCTCGCCTCGTCCAGAAGCTCGTTCATCGGGCGGCTGCGGTAGCGGCCGCGCAGACGCGGGATAATGCAGTAGGCGCAGCAGTTGTCGCAGCCCTCGGCGATGCGCAGGTACGCGTACCACGACGGCGTGGACAAAATGCGCTCGCCGCCCTGCACGCAGTTCTGAATGTCGCCCATATAGCAGGGGCGCAGGCCGCCGGGCGCCATGACCTCGTCGACCGCGCGGGCGATCTCACCGTAGCTGCCGGTGCCGAGCACTGCGTCGACCTCGGGCAGCTCATGGAGCACATCGTCCTTGTAGCGCTGCGCCATGCAGCCTGTGACGATGATCTTTTTGAGCTTGCCCTCCTGCTTGAGCTCCGCCATCTCTAAAATATTGTCGATGGCCTCCTCGCAGGCCGAGGCCAGAAAGCCGCAGGTGTTGACCACGGCCACATCCGCCCCCTCGGGCGAGAGGACGACGTTGTGTCCCGCATGCTGCACCGTGGCCATCATCTGCTCGCAGTTGACCTGATTCTTGGCGCAGCCCAGGGAAATGAAAGAAACTTTATAGGGCATAGAACCCCTCCTGATCGTAAACTAATTATAGAAATATGGCAAGCAACTACTCTTCGTAATCGAATTCCGTCGCATTTTCGCTGATTTGGGCGAGCGCCGCGCGCACATCGCGCCACGCAAAGCCCCGCCGCAGCAGCATGTCGGACAGGCGCTTGCGCCCCTTTTCATCGAGCGCGCGGCCTCTCGTCTTCTGCGCGATCACGCGCGCGATAGCCTCCTGCGCGTCGGGCGACTTCGACAGTGCGTCCTCCCACAGCTCGCGCGGCACGCCGCGCCGGTAGAGCTCGTCGCGAATTTTTGCCTCGCCATAGCCCATGCCGCCATAGTGGCGCACGAGCATCGCGGCATACTCCGCGTCGTTGAGCGCGCCGATCTCCTCGAGCCAGTCGCACGCCGATTCGGCGTCGGCTTCGACCGCCCCCTTCTCCTTGAGCTTTTTCGAAAGCTCCTTTCTTGACAGCGGGCGGGATGAGATCATGTTCGCCGCGCGCACGCGCGTTTCGCTCCGCGCGCCGGACTGCCGCAATTCTACCACAGTCCTATCGTCGATGTCCAGTCCTATCGATAAACTGAAACGCAGAAGCTCGCTCTCAGTGATCCGGAGGAGGTCTCCCCCCTCCAGATACACGAGAACGCGCTCCTGCTTATGCTTCGATCGTTCGATCTTCTCAATCTTCATCCTTGAAGTCGTCGGCGCTGACGTCCACGGCGCGGCCTGCGGCCTTCGCCGCCACGCGGGACTGGCCCGTCATCAGCTTGTCGAAGTTGCGGCGGATCTCCGCCTCGAGATTGTCGGCGATCTCGGGATTGTTTTTCAGATACTGCTTGGCCGCGTCGCGTCCCTGACCGATGCGCGTTTCGCCCATCGAGTACCACGAGCCGCTCTTCTGCACCAATCCGAGCTTGACGCCGAGGTCGATGAGCTCACCGATGAGCGAGATGCCCTCGCCATACATGATGTCGAACTCCGCCTCGCGGAACGGGGGCGCCATCTTGTTCTTCACGACCTTGGCGCGCGTGCGGTTGCCGATGATCTCGCTGCCGTTTTTCAGCGCCTCGATGCGGCGCACATCGATGCGCACACTCGAATAGAACTTGAGCGCGCGGCCGCCGGTCGTGACCTCGGGGTTGCCGTACATGACGCCGACCTTTTCGCGCAGCTGGTTGATGAAGATGACGATGGTGTTCGTCTTTCCGACCGCACCGGTCAGCTTGCGCAGCGCCTGAGACATGAGGCGTGCGTGCAGGCCGACGAAGCTGTCGCCCATCTCGCCCTCGATCTCCGCGCGCGGCACGAGCGCCGCGACGGAGTCGACCACGATGACGTCGATCGCGCCGGAGCGCACAAGCGCCTCGGTGATCTCAAGCGCCTGCTCGCCGGTGTCCGGCTGGGAGACAAGCATGTCCTCGACCTTGACGCCAAGGGCGCGGGCATAGGTGATGTCGAGCGCGTGCTCGGCGTCGATGAACGCGACCTCGCCGCCCGCCTTCTGCGCCTGGGCAAGCACATGCAGCGCCAGCGTCGTCTTACCGGAGGACTCAGGCCCGTAAATTTCGATGATACGGCCCTTGGGCAGGCCCCCGATGCCGAGCGCCAGGTCAAGCGCCAGCGAGCCCGTGGAGATGGCCTCCACATTGCTCACGGTGTTGTCGCCAAAGCGCATGATCGAGCCCTTGCCGTAGGTGCGCTCGATCTGCTGCATCGCGGTCTCGATCGCCCGCTTCTTGTCGTCGGCCATCGCCGCAGCTGCCTTCGTCTGAGACTTTTCTGCCATGTTCGCGTTCCTCCCGATTCTTTATGTAAACTAAATTTGCTTCAAATGGTCTCCACGCGCGTGCCGTACACCACGCGGGGGATGTTGTTGAGGTCCTTGACGATCTGAATGTCGCCAAAGCCGTTCGAGCGCATGATGCGCAGCACCTGATCCGCCTGCCCGATGCCGACCTCGAAAAAGAGCATGCCGTTTTCGCACAGGGCGTCGCGCCACTTTTCGCAGATCACGCGGTAGAAGTCAAGCCCGTCCGCGCCGCCGTCGAGCGCAAGGCGCGGCTCGTGCTCGCGCACGGAGGCGTCGAGCGTGTCGATGTCCGCGCTCGGGATATACGGCGGGTTGCTGACCAAAAACTGGAATTCGCCCAGCGTGCGCGCGGGTTTTTCTCGCGCGTCGATCTTGAGGCTCGCCACCCGCGCCGTCAGGCGGTTGCGGCGGATGTTCTGGCGGCAGATCTTGAGCGCCTCTTCGTCATATTCGCCGAGCAGCACGCGCGCGTTCGGCAGGTTTGCCGCCGCGGCAAGGCCGATACAGCCGCTGCCCGCGCAGAGGTCTAAAATGCGGCAGGCCCCTGCGCCGCGCGCCGCGTCGATGAGCTTCGTCGCCAGCACCTCGGTATCGGGGCGCGGGATGAGAACCGCGGGCGAAATATCGAGCGGCAGGCCGTAAAACTCCCACTCGCCGATGAGGTAGGCCACCGGCTCGCCCGCCAAATGGCGCTTGACGAGCTCGCGCGCACTCTGCTCCACCTCTGGCGAGGCGTAGAGCGAGCCGTCACGCACCAGCTCCTCGCGCGTCTTGGCCGCCGCGGCGCAGACGAGCTCGCGCGCCGACTGCGTCGCCTCCTCGTCGCCCGCGCGCCGAAGTTCCGTGCGCAGGTCCAGATAGAGATTATTATATGTCGTTGCCATGCTTACCACGCATCCTTGCCTTTTTCTTCGGGAATGACGAGCTCGAGCGCACGGATGGCGACCTCGAGCATGCTGTCGTCCGGCTCGTTGGTCGTAAAGTTTTGCAGCCACAGGCCCGGACGCGCCAGAAAACGCGTCACCTTGTTGTCGTGTCCGCCGACGTAGCGGTTGAACTCATACGTCACGCCCACGATGGGGATAAGCAGCAGCAGATGCAGTCCCATACGCACCCACATGTTGCGCCAGTTGACAAAGCTGAAGACAAGGCTCGAGACCAAAATCGACACGACCACGACCACGAACAGAAAGCTCGTGCCGCAGCGCGGATGGTGGCGCGGCTGGATACGGCAGTTTTCGACCGTCAGCGGCAGCCCCGCCTCGTAGCAGAAGATCGTCTTATGCTCCGCGCCGTGGTACTGGAACACGCGGTAGATGTCCTTCTGCTTCGAGCACAGGATCATGTAGGCGAAGAAGATCACGAGCTTGATGACGGATTCGACCAGATTGTGCACCGCCGCGCTCTTGATGTACGGGTCGATCAAGCCCGCCAGAAACGTCGGCAGCAGGAAAAAGAGCAGGATCGTCAGCCCCAGCGACAGGAAGACTGCCAGCGCTGTGATGAATTTCTGCATTTTTTCGTTGCCGAACTTTTTTTCAAGCCACTGGTCAAACTTGCTCGGCTCGGCGACATCTTCGTCGGGGAAATAATCCGCCGAAAACATCAGCGCCTTGACGCCTTTGACCATCGAATCGACGAACGTGACCGCGCCGCGGATGATGGGAAGGCCCAGAATGGGGTACTTGTCGCGCACGAGCGTCAGCTCCTCGACCTTTTCCACAAGCCCGTCCGGCGAGCGGACGACGATGGCCTGCTTGCCCGGGCCGCGCATCAAAACACCCTCGATCAGCGCCTGTCCGCCGATGCTTGTGCGGAACTTGGGCGCGGAAGCCTTGTTCTTTGCTTCTTCTGCCATGAATGGTTCTCCTTTTTCTATGCGATATCTTACCACGGGTTTCGCAAGAATGCAACACCCGTTCTATTTTTTACGCCATGGGAAGCGAGATCGTCACGACCGCGCCGCCGCCTTCGGCGTTGGCGATGTCGAATGTGCCGCCGTGCAGGCGCACGATCTCGTCGCACACGGCAAGGCCGATGCCGCTGCCGCGCGCTTTGGACGAGCCCTTGTAGAATTTCTGCTTGACGAACGGCAGCTCCTCCTCGGGGATGCCGGGGCCGTGGTCGCGCACGCGGATGACGAATGTTCCATTCTCGCACGCAGCGCTCACATCGATGCGCTTTCCCGCGCCGCCGTGCTTGGCCGCATTGTCGAGCACATTGCAGAAAACCTGCTTCATGCGCTCGCTGTCCGCCGCGATCGGCGGCACATCCTCGTCAGGGCCCTTGTAGCTGACCTCGATGCCCTCCTGCCGGAAGAGCTCGAAATAGGTATAGACCGCGTCCTCGAGCTCGCTGGCAAGATCGACGCTCTCCACGCGCAGCGTGAAGCGCCCGTCCTGCATCTTTGTGAACTCGAGCAGCTCTTCGACCATCGTTGTCAGGCGACGGGACTCTTTCAAAATGATGCCGAGGCCGCGCTTCGTCTGGTCGATGTTCGCACCTGGGTCGGCAGAGAGCGTCTCCGCCCAGCCGCTGATGGCGGTCAACGGCGTTCGCAGCTCGTGCGAAACTGACGAAATGAATTCCTGCTGGATCTTCTCGGCCTGGCTGATCTTGAGTGACATGTCGTTGATGTTATCCACCAGCTCGCCGAGCTCGTCTCGGTAGTGGTTCTCGATCATGATGCCATAGCTGCCGCCCGAGATGCGGCGCGCCGCGTCGCTCACGACCGCGACGGGCTGGACGACATTGTTGATGAAAATAGCGTTCGACGCCGCGATCAGTGCCATGCACACGAGCGCCGCCGCCGCGGCGAGCAGCGATTCGACCAGCACGCGGTGCTGCGCCTCGCGCAGCGACGTCACGTACCGCAGCACGCCCACGACGCGGGAGTTAAAAAACAGCGGATACGACACCGCGAGGATGTTCTCTCCCGTCTGCGGGTCGCGCCCCTGAAACGACGCCATCTTGCCGCCGATTGCGCTGTCAACGTCGCTCGTGCCGGGCAGCGTGCCCGCCGTCAGCCCGTAAGACGAGACCTGCACGCGGCCGTTCGTATTGATGAACTGGAGCTCGATCGTGTCCTTTTCCTCAAACGTCTCGGCGGAGTATGACGCAAGGCGGTAGTATTCGCTGTAGCTCTTCACGCCGTAGCCCGTGAAGGTCTCCGCCGCGATGCGTGCGCGGCTCTCAAGGCCAGAGCGCATCGCGTTATAGTAGTATTCCTGCACGCCCACGCTGAAAAGCGCGACTGCCAGCACCAGCAGCAGCAAAATCGGCAGCACCGCCGAAAACATCCACCGCTGACGAAGGCCGCGGATATGCAGCGCCGAGGCAAGTCCTTTTCGATTGTCCGGCATCGCTGCCCCTCCTTCGTTCGGTGTGCTCACACCGTCCATTTATAGCCAAAGCCCCACACGGTGGAGATGTACTTCGGCTCCTGTGCGTCGTCCTCGATCTTGAGGCGCAGGCGGCGGACGTTCACGTCCACGATCTTGAGCTCGCCGAAATAGCCCTTGCCCCACACGGCGTCAAGGATCTCCTCGCGCGCGAGCGCCTTGCCGCGGTTTTCCATAAAGAGCTTGACGATCGCGTATTCGATCTGCGTCAGCTTGACGCGCTCGCCGTTCTTTTCAAGCGTCCGGTTCGTCAGATTCAGCAAAAACGGCGGCTGATACAGCTCCCCGGTATGCGTGGTCGGCGTGTTTTCGCCCATGCGGCGCAGCAGCGCGTCCACGCGCGCGGTGAGCTCGGCGGGGGAAAACGGCTTTGTCACATAGTCGTCCGCGCCGGTCATCAGACCCGTCACCTTATCCATCTCCTGCGTGCGCGCCGTCAGCATGATGACGCCGATCTGCGAATTCGACATGCGGATGCGGCGGCAGACCTCGAACCCATCGATGTCCGGCAGCATGATGTCGAGCAGGCACAGCTTCGTGTCGGAATTTTCCTGCAATTTTTGAAGCGCCTCCTCGCCGCACTCGGCCTCCACGACCTCGTAGCCCGCGCGCTGCAAGTTGATGACAATAAAACTACGGATACTGGCTTCATCCTCCAGCACCAGCACTTTTTTCATATCGTTTCTCCTCTCAGTTGTCTCCCATCGTCCATTCCGCCGTGATGAGCGAGAAGCGCTCGCGCAGCGACTGCTCATCAAGCGTGATATTCCACGCGCTTCCGATCTCCGCGGCGTACACTGCCTCCACCTGCTGCGTGAGCACAAAGCGGTCGCCGATATTCGCAAGCCCCTCGCGCACCTCGCCCGTCAGGGTATAGACGGTGAGCAGCTTCTCTCTCGAGCCGCCCTCGCCCGCGCGGTAGAAGGATACGGCGGTCTCGCCGCTGCCCGCGCTGCGCTCGACGGTCAGATAGTCCTTGTTCCACTCGTCCGGCAGCACAAGGCTCCACCCGTCTGCCACATTGTGGAAGCAGCTCTGCACGTCATTCACCGTACCGTCAATGCTGTACTGCTCCCAGACGACGTAATACTGCGGCTCGCTCTCGCGGTCAAAGCGCTGCAATGGCCGTGTCTTTGGCGCTTCAGTCACGCCGTCGCCGTTTTCATCGCGCGGGAAAAGACCGAGAAAAATTTCCTCCGCAGGCACCTGATTCGCATCCGCGCCAAGGGCGATATTCTGGAGCCGCCCGCTTCTGAGCGCCAGCACGTCTGTCACGGTCAGGTTGTCGCCCGTCACGCCCGTGACGAACAGCGCGTTCTCCCCGCCCGTCAGCGTGCCGGCGGTCAGCCGGCTCAGCTCCGCCACCGAAGCGGACAGGCGCAGTGCGGACTTCGCGTGCAGCGCGCCGTCATCCCCCCAGTCATAGTAGTCGACGCGCGCCGTGCTCTCTTCATCGCTGCAAATGATCAAAAGCTCCTGCTTTCCGTCGCCGTTCATGTCGAGGTTCGCATAGCGCGAATAGCCCGTCGTCAGGAGCGATTCCGGCGTGCCGGGAGAGAGTGGATAGATGGCAAGCCCCTGCACGTCCGAGCTGCTCTTGTAGCCGACCATGATCTCCCTGCGCCCGTCGCCGTCCAAGTCCGCGTAATTCACGCTGTAGATCTGGCTCGACGTGCCCTCGATCACGGCGTAGCGCTCGTAACTGTCGCCGTCGGCCTTGAAGATGTAGATCTTCATCGGCTTTTTGTCGCTCGCGCGGCGGAAGAACGCCACCGCCTCCTCGCTGCCGTCGCCGTCGAGGTCGATCATCTGCACGCTCTGTAAATTGCTGCCCGACGTGGGTGCGGAATACTCCGCGCCGCTCGAGAGCAGCGCGTCGATCTGCGATTCAAGCGACTCATACTCGCCCGCGAGCTTCGGCAGGCGGTAGAGCGACGTCTCCGGCGTCGTGAACATGCAGCCCGAAAGCAGCAGCGAAAATAATCCGATCACCAGCAGTCTCCCCGCACGCTTCATCCTCTCCGCCTCCTTTTTCATGCAGATATTGATTCACAATTATCATAGCACGCCGAGGCGCAAAAAGGTAGCCCCTTTTTGCGCATTTTCCGCAAAAAAGCAGCGTTCAAATCCCCTATCGCCCCCTCCTCAAGCCGAAAGGTGCGCCTTTCGCGCCCCCAGGCGCGAAACAGCATCCCCCAGGCGCACATTTTGCGCCCTCCGGGCGCGAAACAGCCCACCGCACCCAAGCGTCGCAGACTTTCGCGTCCGCAGACGCGAAATAATTTTGATCGTCATTTCCAACGACATGCGCGTTGGAAATGACTCCTCTCAGGCCGCAAGTGTGGAATTCGCCCGCCGTCGGCGGGCGAATTATGCGCGCAGCGGCCTGCAATCCCCCTCTAAAATAAGGGAGAGCAGCGAAAGCTGCTCTCCCTTATTTTAGAATTTATAAAGTACTGTCGCCACCTGCGCCCTCGTCATCGCGCCGTTGGGGCGGAAACTGCCGTCGTCAAAGCCCGTGAGGATGCCCATCTCACTGAGCGTGCTCACGTACTCCGCCGCCCAGGACTGGATCGCGCCGCTGTCGGTGAACTTGAGCGCAGGCTGGGCGTAGCCCTTTTCGGTCAGTCGGCCGAGCATCGTCACCGCCTCCTGGCGGCTCACGTTGGCCGTGGGGTTGAAGTAGAGCTTGCCCGAGCCGTCGGAGCTGCCCTTGATGATGCCGAGCGAGTACATCGCCTTCGCACCATTCAGTGCCCAGGATGCGATCTCATTCGTATCGGCAAACGGGAGCTGCACAGAGGAGTAGTCCTTCGAATCGCCGAGATAGCGGTACAGCAGCACGGCAAATTCCTGACGGCTGATGTTCGTATCGGGCAGGAAATTGCCGTTCGAGCCGTTCGAAATGCCGCTGCGCTTGAGGTACGCCACCGCGTCGTTCGCCCAGTGGTCCTGCATATCGGCAAAGGCCGGCGTTGCGCTCGACGTACCGGCGTTCACGCCCGCGCGGCTCAGGTTGCCGCTCGCGTCGCCCGCCACCACACTCACGCGGTGCTGCGCGCCGTCCGCCGCAGGAAGCGAAATACTCAGCGCGCCGCTGGACTGATTGTAGGTGTAGGACGTGTAGCTCTTGCCGTCGTAGGTCACGCGGATGGTCGGGATGGCCGCGCCGTCGACGTCGTCGCGCACCGTGCCCGTCACGGTGTTGCCCGCCGCATTGTACTGGAGCGAGAGCTTCGGTGCGGTCGTGTCGGTCAGGCCGCCGTAGGACAGCACGAACTGGTCAAGGTAAATGGCGCTGATAAGCTCCGCGTCCGAAGAGACCGTCATACCCGTGATCGCGGTCGCCGCGCCGAGGTTCGCCGTCAGCAGCTTCCAGCCGGAGAAGTTGAGAGCGCCGAGGTTCACAGATCCCGCGTCCGTCACCAGCGCGAGCTGCGCGCCGCTATTGTCACCGTAGACCCAGAAGTTGAGCTGGTCATAATTCGAGGGGATCGCGTAGTTGAGGCCAATGTAGGCGTTGCCCTCGCTGCCGGTCGCATAGTCGAGGCGCGCGGAGGCGTAGTCGTTGTGCACGCGGGTCATTTCACTATTGTAGGAGAGCATCGCGCGCGTGCCGGTCGCGGTCGCGAACGAGGTCTCAAAGCCGTCGAGCGTGCGCAGGGCGCGCGCCGTCACCGTCACGGGGATCGTCACGGAAATGCGGCCGAGGCTCGCCGTCACGCTGCCGCTGCCGATGCTGCCGGACGCCGTGAACACGCCGTTTTCGATCGTGCCGACATTGCCCTGCACGGTCCAGGTAAAGCCCTTGTTGTCGCCGAGCACCGGCAGATGGCGGTACATCGCCGAGGCGGTCAGCGTCGCCGTCTCGCCTGCGCTCACGGTGATGGCGCTCACGGCCTTGCCGTTCTGCTGGACGCTGATGCTGTCAGGCTGCGTCACGACCTCGATCTCGAGCTCCGTGCTCGCGCCGCCCGCGCGCGCCGTCACGGTCACAGTGCCGGATTCAGGCGCGGTCAGGACATCGCCGTCGATCGTGCCCCTGTCGGCGCGCAGCGTCACGTCCTGCGAGGACATCGGGATATAGTTCGTGTCGAGCACCGTCGCGCTCAGCTTGACCTGCGCGTTCGGGAGCACGCGGGTGCTCTCGCTTTCAAGGTACACATGACCCACGGAGTTCGTCGGGCGGCTGTCCGCCACTAAGAAGAGATGGTTCGTCACCGCGCGCTCGCTGCCGCCGGAGGGCTTGTTCACAAGCGAGGCCGTCGTGCTGTCGGGCTGCGTCGCGACGAGCGCGGTCGAGCCGCCGCCGTCCAGACTCAGCGCGGTCACGCAGCCAAGCTCGACCATGCGCTCGGCGACCTGCGTCAGCGTCGCGCCGATGGAATAGCCGCTCTGGCGGCCATCAATGGTGTACATCACAAGCGAGCCGTCGCGCTTGAGACCCACCGCCGTGCGCGGCGCGCTGCCGTTGACAAGGCCCGAGCAGACCTGACCGTTTTCGACCAACTGATAGAGCGCGCCGATCATGTTCGTCACGCCGTTCCACTCGCTGCCGCTCGCACTGACGGAGACGGTGACATAGTCACCGACCTGAAGCGCGCGCATGGCGTTCAGATAGCTTTCGCTGGACTTGAGGTTGACCGACAGCACATACTGGCCCTTGCCGACAGCTGTATCGACGCCGTTTTCAACGATATTTTCGACCCTGAGCGTCAGCTCCTCGCCGATGCCCAGCTCGCCGCGGTCCACCGAGCAGACGACGTCAAGGCCCGGCTCGCTCGTGCCGATCGTGCCGCGGGCATTGAAGCTGTCGTCGTACAGGAAGATACCGAACGACGTCTGGCGGACATAGTTCATGGCCGTGATGCCGAACGTGCTGCCGCTGTCGGTTTCGGCGTTGATGCGGAGGTTGGGCTTGCCCATCACCGCCGTGCCGTCGTCGTAGAAGCCGAGGGCATAATAGCTGCCGGAAATGTTTCGGAAAACGCCCTCGCTCATCACGCTGCCGAGCGCGATGCCGTTGGCGGTGTCGTAATAGTCGCCGTTGATGCCAGCAACCACGCGGTAGCCCTCGGCTTCCAGCGTGTGAGCCGCGGTCGAAACGGTCGAGAGCTGCGTGCTGTAGCTGCCGCTCGAAACAATGGGCTTCACACTGCTGTTTGGCTCATAGACGACGTAGTTCTCCTGCCGGAGGTCGGAGTAGGTATTGCTCCAGAACGTGCCAGCGTTGAGCTCGGTGCGCTCGTTGACCTCGACAGTCGAGTTCGTCAGATCGTCGCCGAGCGCGTCAGACGCCAGCGCATCGAGCGGAGCCGCCGCCAGCACGACCGCCAGCGACAGCGACAAAAACTTACGGATGATGGATTTCACGATTTGCCTCCTTGCTGAAAATGCCTTGAATTGGTAAACATAACACAGTATAGCAGATACCCTGCCATAAGTAAAGACGAGAAAACTCGGAAAAAGTTTCCACTTTTTTCGCAAAATTTAGAGTGAAAGCGCCTCGAGCACCCGCACGATGACGGCGTTCGACACCAGAAAGCCCTGCGGCGTCAGGCACCAGCGGCCATTTTCCTTTTTAGACAGGCCGTGGCGTGCGCACTTTTCGAGCACGGCCTCGGCCTCTTGTGTGTTCTCTCTGAGCGCCGACAGGTCGAGCCCCCGCACGGTGCGCAGGGCGAGCATGACGCGCTCCTCCTCGCGCTCGCGTTCCGCGGGGCACACGCTCTCGGAAAGGCGCTCCTCACCCCCGATATACGCGCGCAGGTCACGCGCACAGGCGAAGCGCCGCCCGCCGAAGTCCGAATGCGCGCCGGGGCCGAAGCCCAGATACTCCTGCATCGTCCAATACTTGAGGTTGTGGCGCGATTCGCGCCCAGGGCGCGCGAAGTTTGAAATTTCGTACTGCGCATAGCCCGCCTTTCCGAGCAGCTCGACCGCCGCAAGGTACTCCTCCGCCTGTTCATCGTCGTCGGGGATGCGCAGGGCGTCTTTTTTGCGGTCGAGCGGCGTGCCCTCCTCGATCTTGAGCCCGTAGCATGAGAGGTGCTCGGGCTGTAAAGCGATGGCCGCTTGCAGGTTTTCCCGCCAGCGCGCCATCGTCTGATTGGGAAGCCCGTAAATGAGATCGAGGCTCACATTGTCGAAGCCCGCCGCGCAGGCGGCGCGCACAGCCTCGACCGTCTCTTTATGCGTGTGGACGCGCCCGATCAGGCGCAGCTCGTCGTCGCTCGCCGACTGCATCCCGAGCGAAATGCGGTTGAAGCCCGCTTCTCTGAGCTGCCGCAGCGCCGAGACCTCCCGCGCGCTGTCGGGATTTGCCTCGGTCGTGATCTCGGCGTTTTCAGCCACGCGGTAATGGGCAAAAACCGTCTTCAAAATCCGGCAGAGCCGGTCCGCGCCGAGGTAGCTCGGCGTGCCGCCGCCAAAGTAGATCGTGTCAACGGTATGATCTTTCGCCTCAGATGCCCAGCAGATCAGATCGCGCTGCAGGGCCGCGGTGTAGGCGTCCATCTTCTCCTCGGAATGCGGGAGCGAGTAGAAGTCGCAGTAAATGCACTTCGCCTTGCAGAACGGAATATGGAGATACAGTCCCAGCGGCCGCATCGCGTCAGCTCCTTTGCAAAAAATGTCCTCGCCCATTGTAGCACAAACCGCGCCGCACGCAAGATGTCAGCGCTCGGATATTTCACTCATTTCCCGCAAACACTACGGCAAAAGGAGTGATTCTTCATGGATATGACGCCGCAGGAATATCAGGAGTACGTCAAGCGCCTTGCGCCAAAATCGCCCATTTTCAAGGATACCGCCTTCGCCTTTTTCATCGGCGGCGCGATCTGCGCGCTCGGCCAGCTCAT
>CALAAN010000011.1 GCA_937884915.1 uncultured Oscillibacter sp. | reverse complement strand
TATGTAATCTTTCAACAATGAGAGCTTCGCCATTTGCGGCCGCACGATCGAATCGCTGCGCCGTAATGTGATCGTGCACTTGCCCTCCTGGCTTGAGGGCATTTTCAAGGTGACTGAGCGGCGCGCCGAGAATAAGCTGATTATCTCGGTCGGCAATCACAGCAATACCTACTACCTCTTCGGAGGTCGTGACGAATCCAGCTATACGCTTGTCCAGGGCATGACCCTGGCAGGCGTTCTTTTTGACGAGGTCGCGCTTATGCCGCGTTCCTTTGTCGAGCAGGCTCTCGCCCGATGCTCGGTCGCAGGGAGCAAGTTCTGGTTCAACTGCAACCCCGAGGGTCCTATGCACTGGTTCTACAAAGAATGGGTGCTTGAGTGCAAGCGAAGGAACGTCCTTCACCTGCATTTTACGATGGTTGACAACCTCAGCCTTTCCGAGAAGATCAAGCAGCGCTACGAGGGTATGTATACGGGTGTTTTCTATGCCCGGTATATCCTCGGAAAGTGGACGAAGGCCGAGGGCCTTGTTTATCCCTTCTTTGACGCGAAAAAGCACATGATCGATGACGACGGCTCGAGCGGTCGCTATTACATTAGCTGCGACTATGGTACGCTCAACCCGTGTGTATTCGGGCTTTGGCGCGTAAAAGGCAACTCGGCCTTCATGGTGAAAGAGTATTACTACGATGGCCGCAAGAAGGGTAAGCAGAAGACCGATGAAGAGTATTATGCCGATCTTGAGGCCTTTGCAGACGGCTACCTGATCGAGCAGGTCGTTATTGACCCTTCGGCGGCATCCTTCAAAGAGACGATCAGACGGCACGGCAAATTCAGCGTTAAGAACGCGAAGAACGACGTGCTTGACGGTATTCGCGATACTGGAACAATGCTGCAAGCTGGCTTGCTCCATTTCAATAAAACTTGCGTCAATACGAAAGCCGAGTTCGGCGCGTATGCGTGGGACGAGAAGGCTTCGAGCGACGCCGTGATTAAAGAGAACGATCATAGCATGGACCAACTGCGGTATTTTGTCCGCACGATTATGAAACGCGAGGTGAGGGCGTATGGCATTAAATAACCTTTGGGGAAAGCTCGGTGCATTTTCGAGAAATGTGCTTGTGCCTTCCAACGTGATTTATAAGAGCTTCGATGCGGACCCACTCGTCAGCGATAAAATGGCCCGTGCTATTAGTCGTTGGTATGGTATGTATGTCGATAAGCCCGAATGGGTAGACGATGAGGTCAAGCCTCTCGGCCTTCCGCGGGCGATCGCGAAGGAGTTTGCGCAGGTCGTCTCTTCGGAAATGACAATCACGGTCGATGGCGGTCCGCGCGCCGACTTTATCAACGAGCAGTTGGCGCGCTTCCAGTCGAACGTGCAAAACAGCATCGAGCTTTGCATGGCTCTCGGCGGTATGGCCTTTAAGCCGTATGTCTCGGGCGGAAACGTCTTCATCGACAGCACAAGTGCTGCGTCCTTTATCCCTCTTCGCTTTGACGATGGGGATAACTGCGTCTCTGGCGTATTCAAGAGCCAGCCGGTCAAGGTCGACAAGAGCTACTTCGTCAAGCTCGAGTACCATGACTTCGCCAACGGCGTCTATACGATTCGCAATAAGGCCTTTACCTCTGACGAGAACGGTATCACCGGCAGCGAGGTCGAGCTCGGCCGCGTCCCCGAATGGGGCGCTATTCCCGAAGAGGTTCAGATCAACAATGTGGAAAAGCCGCTCTTCGGCTACTTCACGCCACCTGTCAGCAATAACATTGATACTGCGTCCAGCTTGGGCGTCTCCATTTACGGAGGCGCGACCGAGGACCTGATTCGCGACGCCGATGAACAGTGGGCGCGCTTCCTCTATGAGTTTGAGAGCGCCGAGCGTAAGATCATCGGTACTCCTGAGGCGATCTCTGGCTCGCTGCCAGGCAGTAAGGCGAATCCCTTGCTCGGCGATCGGCTCTTTATTCAAATGCCCTATGACTCGGACGACTTCTTCAAGGAGTTCTCCCCAGCGCTTCGGCACGCGGGCTACTACGAAGGCTTGCAGGCGATCTTACGCCGCATTGAGTTTAACACCGGCCTTGCCTACGGCGATCTTTCCGACCCTGCGACTGTGGAAAAGACTGCAACCGAGGTCATGTCCGCAAAGATTCGCAAGTTCAACACGGTCAAGGCTCTCGAAGATCGCTTCAAGGCTGCGCTTGAAAACGCGGTCTACGGCGTCAACGTCTACGCTACTCTCTACGGCCTTGCGCCGCGCGGAGAGTACGAGCTCTATGTCGACTTCGACGATAACATTCTCACCGATAAGGACGCCTTGCGTGAACGTGACCGCCAGGACGTTCGCGATGGCCTTATGCAGAAGTGGGAATACCGTGTCAAATGGTACAACGAGCCCGAAGAAGTTGCGAAGAGCATGTGCCCCGTGGAGTCCACGGCGGACCCCTTTAACCTCGGCTGATGCTGACTCCTGAATACCTGGCGACTACTCCGGATGCTCTTGTTGAGCTTTATGGAAAGATCGAGCAAGACATTCTTGCGAACATGGCGGAACGCATCGCAAAGTACGATTATTACATTCCCGCGGTCCAGCATCAGCACCAGCGCCTTCGAGCGATGGGGATGCTTGAGACCGAGATCGAGCAGCAGCTCTCCGCGCTCACTGGAAAGACGCAGGCCGAGCTCAAAAAGCTCATGTCTCAGGCCGTTGACGAGGCGCTTACCTCCGACGCGAAAATCTACGCTGCCGCAGGCATGGGCGACGTTGACCCTCTCGCAGTCGCCGGCGTTCGCGAGGCGCTGCAAAGCGGCCTTCGGCAAACAAGCGGAATCTTCCGTAACTTGACTCGCACGACCGCGAACACGGCAGCAAAGCAATTTGAAGACGCTCTTGATCGGGCTTGGCTGCAGGTTACGTCAGGGGCGTTTGACTATAATACCGCGATCAGAAACGCAGTCAAGGACCTCGCACGAACCGGCGTTCAGTCGATCACCTATCCCTCAAGCCATGTAGACACGATCGAGACAGCCGTGCGCCGCGCAGTCGTCACCGGCGTCAACCAGGCCGCCGCAAAGTCGCAGCTCGCGCTCATGGACGAGCTCGACATTGATCTTGTGGAAGTAACCGCCCACGCCGGCGCTCGGCCGAGTCATCAAGAGTGGCAGGGGCAAATCTATTGCCGTAAAGGGTCTCACCCGAGATATAAGAACTTTGAGGAGGCCACGGGGTACGGCACCGGCGACGGCCTTTGCGGCTGGAACTGCAATCACAGCTTTTTCCCGTATGTCGAGGGCGCGCCTCGGACCTACTCGAAGGCCCAGCTCAAGGACTACGCCGCAAAGAATATCACCTACAACGGCCAGCAGTTGACTGAGTACGAGGCCTTACAGCAGCAGCGTTATATCGAGCGAGGTATTCGCCGATGGAAACGCGAGGAGGTTGCTATGAAGGCAGCCGGCCAGTCTACCGACGAGGCGCGGGCCAAAGTCCGCGCCTGGCAGGCTCGACAGCGCGATTTTATCAAGCAGACCGGTCTCAAACGAGATTCCTCTCGTGAGCAGATCGGATAAAACTCTCATAAACAAGCCCCAGGCGGCCCGTATCGAGTTTTCTGCCTGGGGCCCTGGTGTTTATACTCCTAACATTTGGAAGTCATACGGACAATCGTGGAGCTCCGTATGACTTCCTTTTATATGCGAGCCGTGGTCAACGCAGGTTCGACTCCTGCAGCTCGCGCAATATCGGCTACCCGTCAGCCTATGAGGACGGGGCGGCAGGTCACGGCAACGACCTAAAAAGCCTAACCGCAAAGAAAGGAAACAGTATGAAAAAGGACGAACTCACCGCTCTGGGCCTGACAGACGAGCAGGCCGACAAAGTGCTTGCAATCAATGGTCGCGACATTGAAAAGCACAAGAAGGCAGCCGAAGACGCGAAAGCCGAGACGGCCACCCTGCAGCAGCAGCTCACCGACCGTGACAAGGACCTCGAGACCCTGAAAGCCGGCGCGGAAGATGCTGAGAAGGTCAAGCAGCAGCTCACCGACCTGCAGACGAAGTACAACGACGAGACCGCCAAATATCAAAAGCAGATCGCCGATCGCGATTATGCGGACGCCCTTGAGACCGCCTTCAATGACGGCAAGATCGAGTTTACCTCCAAGGGCGCGAAAGCCGCGGCTTGCGCTGACTTCATGGCTACTCGCTGCGAGCTGAAAGACGGCAAGCTCGTCGGCTTTGATGATCGTATCAAAGCCATGCGCGAGAAAGACCCTGATTCTTTCCGTGCCGAAAAGCCTGACCCCAGCTTCGCAAACCCGACTGGAAACGGTAACCCGACAGTCCTGAGCAGAGCTGCGCAGGCCGCGCGTGCTGCGAGTGCGAGATTCGCTCCTGCTTCTACCACAGCAGAGAACACCAACACTAAATAAGGAGGATTCCATTCATGTCTATTCTGAAAACTGAGATCGGCACCGCGACTCCTAATTTCCTGGATAGCGAAGTCGGTCTCGTCACCAAGACCGCGCAGATTCCTCAGAGCATGGGCCAGACTGACGGCGATCGCAAGACCGTGTTTGCTGGCACCGTGTTCCCCGCGAATACGAGCGCTGCAACCGGCATCGTGTTCCAGGACGTCGACGTCACCGATGGCGATGCGATCGGCTCTGTCATGGTCGCAGGCCGCGTGATCAGCGACCGCGTGAACGCCGCAAGCGCTGCGCAGACCGCGCTCAAGAACATCGTTTTCGTCGGCGCGAACGCGACCGTCCGCGGCTACTCCGTCACCTACGAGAAGGACGGCGGCACGGGTGACGTTCCCGTCGATGCAACTATGTACGCTGACGGCGAGATCGTCCAGCTCTCTAAGAGCTATCCGCTGACGAAGAGCTCTAAGTCTCAGATTGGCTGGGCCCTGAGCTCTGGCGGCGACGCCGTTGACACGGTTACGATCGCGGGCGCGGACGTCAAGGTCTACCCCGTCTTCGAGGCCTAACTAAGTAAGGAGGATATAACACATGCCCGATATTCTGAGAATGCTGTCCCAGGCTGAACAGCTTGACTTCAGCCAGAACTTCCTGATGCCCCGCGCGAACTACCTGGGTGACGCGATCTTCCCCGACCAGAAGACCCAGAATTTCAAAGCTGAGTATCTGCGCCTTGCTGCCGGCTCCCAGCTTCCCACCATGGCCCTGATTCACGGTCTCGATACCGAGGCGCATATTGGTTCTCGCCCCGCGCTGGAGCGCGTGACGGTTGAAAAGCTCTTCATCAAGGAGAAGATCAACCAGACCGAGTCCCTGCGTCAGGTACTCGAAAACGGCGCCTTCAACGACAGCGCCCTGATTACCTACGTTTACGACGACTGGGCTCGCCTGGCCGAAAGCGTGCGCTGCCGTTCTGAGGTCGCTAAGATGGAAGTCTTGTCTACCGGCAAGATGACCGTCAAGGAGAACGGCCTGAACTTCTCTGTTGACTTCGGCGTGCCGAACGGTAACACCGGCTTCGACATTGACGTTTCCACGCCTGACAAGAACGTTCTCGCACAGATCGAAGAAGTCGTCGAGACCGCTCGTGATAAGGGCTTCACCGTCACCGGTATGGTCCTGTCCGGTTCCGTACTCTCTAAGATGCTGACCAACGAGGGGATCTCCAAGGCCATTTATGGCGGTGCCGGCGCTGGCGCTATGGTCTCCCGTACGCAGCTCGTCGGTCTGTTTAACGAGCTCTTCGGTATTACCGAGATTCGTACGAACGACCTGCGCTACAACGTCGAGGGCAAAGACGGCAAGCTGACGACTCAGCGCTTCTGGGGTAAGAGCAAGGTCTCCTTCCTGGCTTCTTACAACGGCCTGCAGAACTTCGGCGTCGGTCTGTGGGGCGTGACTCCCGAAGAGGAGCAGCTCGGCCCTTGGACCGCGAAGAGCGCCGAGCAGTTTATCACCCTGACCCAGTGGACCGAACCCGACCCCACGGCCGTTTGGTCTAAGGCGTCTGGCCTGTTCGTGCCCGTTCTGCCGAATCCCGCAGGCCTGTTCATCGCCACGGCCAAGCTGCAGTAAGGAAGGCGGTGCGGTAAGTGGTCGTTGTCAGCTACGAGTGGTATAAGACCACTTACGGCGGCGAGCTGGATGAAGATACCTTCAACCGGCTCGCCTCTCAGGCGTTCCTCTTTGCGGACGCCATGACCGAGTATAGGCTCAGCGCGCGCTGGGCCTGTCTGGCGGAGTCCGTACGCGCAGCGGTTATGTCGGCTGTCTGCGCGTATGCCGACCAGGCAAATATCGAGGAGTCCGGCGGTCCTGTTTCGTCCGAGACGAACGACGGCATCTCGCGAACCTATGCGACGGGCAGCGCCTCGAGCGCCGGCGCGTCAAAGAACGCAGGAACGGCGCAGGGCCGATTAAGCAATGCGATTCGGCTCTACCTCGCGCCTACGGGCCTCCTGTTCCGCGGGAGGGGCCGCCGATGAAAGACTTCCTCGCCTGTACCGAGCTCGTGACGCTCGTTCACCATGTCAAGACCGCCGATTCTGATTCGTATGTCTGCTACCCCATTCAGGGCGTCAGTTGGTATGCGAAGACAGAAACGGCGGTCACGGCTGACGGCGCGAAAGCGGTCAACGTTTATAAGGTCCGAATCCCCGAGGCTGTTCTCCCGTCTTGCTTGCCTGAAAAACTTGACTACCTGGTCAAGGGGGAAATTTCAGGGGTACTCAAGCCGGCAGACCTCAAAGGCTCGACCTATTTTCAAATCACCGCAGTCGCCGACAACCGACGCGGAACTCTTCCGCATGTGGCGGTGAGCGGCGTATGAGCTTCGGAATTAAGATCAAAAGCGTCAATATCACGCCGAGTAAGATTCTTGCTAAGCACGGTCTCGGCAGCGATAACAAGGCGCGAAAGTACCTCGCGACCTCGGTCGCGAAATACTGCGACCCATACGTTCCCATGAGCGCGGGCGCAGGAGCGCATTTGAAGAATCAAAAGCAGATCGCCCCTGACGGCAGCAAAGTCACCTATCCAGGGCCGTACGCCCATTATGTTTATGTCGGCCTCGTCATGGTAGGCCGCGCGCCAAAGAGCTATTCAGGCCGTGCGCTTAACTACCACGGCGCGCCGATGCGAGGTAAAGAATGGGATAAGCGTATGCTTGCGGACCGCGGGGGCGATCTCAAAAGAGACTTCGCTGCTTATGTAGGAGGTAGAGCAAAATGACGATCATTGACGGCGTTCGCGCCTGGTTGAAAACCTATGAGGGACTGGCCGATGGCCGGCTCAGCGTGGATTTTCTGCCTGAGGAGGCGAAGAGCTATTCGGTCGATACCGTGCCGACCACCGAGATCGTCAAGCGCTACCTCGACGGCAGCTCCGTTCGGCAATATCTCTTCTGCGTATCGAGCCGCGAGTTTTACAGCGATGACATCGCGCAGAACGTGGACAATCAGGCCTTCTATGAGGGTCTTTCGTCCTGGCTCGAAAGCAAGAGTAAGCGCCGGCAATTCCCCGACATCGGCACGGGCCGCACGGTCCGTTCAATCGAGATCAGCTCTACCGCATACCCGTTTATCGTTGACGATCACGGTACGGCGCGGTACCAGCTTCAACTCAAACTAACTTATTTCCAGAAAGGAGATCGTACCGCATGAAACTTTCCGAGCTGATGGCGTCCTATACGCCGAACGCCGATTTTGAGGGCTTCGTCACCAATGACGACTTTGTCCTCGCAATCGACTGCTCCGCTAACGGCTCCGCAGAAGTCGCGGATTATGCCGTCGCGCAGCTTGGCGTGACCGGTCTCGACGCAAACCTCAACCCGATCACCCAGGACAAGACCTATATCCGCGCGGGCCAGTCCACCATGAAGACCGGCAACCAGCGCGCCTTCAAGGTCTCTGGCGACCGCTATATCGGCGACGACTTCCAGGACTTCGCCCTCTCCCATGGCATCATGTATGGCACCGGCTCCGCTGTCATTCGCAAGTACGTTTACTTCTGCTTGCTGAACGGCAAGGGTGAGACCGGCCAGGCTTCTATCATCGTCAATTCCGATGGCAGCGGCTCCGCAGGTGAGAGCGCCAGCATCGACATTGACGTCAAGAAGGCCAACGCCGCGCCGAGCGAGTACACCTACTCCGCAGCTACGGGCGGCTAATTTACGAAGGAGGATTTGACAAATGGCAATGTTTCAGTTTTCCGCTCGCCAGGTCGAGCTCAACTTCTGCGATCAGATCAAGTGCACCGTACCGCTGACCGACGAGGTTCAGAAGAAGGTGCAGGACGCCGCGAAGGAGCTGCTTCGCGTGTCTCAGGCCGCGAAGGACTCCGACAATAAGGAGCACACGCTCGATGACCTTTGCGATTCTGTGATGGACGCAATCGACGAGATTCTCGGCGAAGGCATGTCCGATCAGATTCTCGGCATGAAGGAGGGCTATACCTTCTGGGACGCCTGCGACGTGTTCAAGTACATCACCGACGAAATCAATACCGCAATGCGCGGTGTGGCTGCGTCCTACGCGTCTAAGCCCCCGATCACGCCGGTAAACCGCGCGCAGCGCCGCGCAAAGCATAAGAGACACGGTGCATGAATCTCCTAACGACCCCGTTGCCGTACGCGGTAAAAGTCGGCGGTCGTGAGGTCCCCATCAATACGACCAGCTTACACCGGAGAACGTCTTGACGGCGTTCTTCGGTGACAACTGGCCGCAGCCGTATGACGAGGCGGTCAAACAAGCTCTCTGGTTTTACTGTCTCGGCAAGCCCCATGAAAAGGAGGAGACCGACAAGCAAAGCCTTAAGCCCTCTCGCAGGAGCTACGATTTTGAGATCGACGCCGACGCGCTTTATACTTCGTTCCGCGCGGCCTACGGCATCGACCTCTTGCAGGAGAACCTCCACTGGTGGGCCTTCCGTGAGCTGATGCTCGGGCTTCCTGACGATACACCCTTCAAGCAGCGCGTTTATTACCGGACCGGTAGCACGGAAGGCATGAGCGCCAAGCAGAAAAAGCAATTTGAGACTCGGCGTGCAAAGTACGCAATTCCTGAGCGCGGCGCGGTCGATCATAAGTTAACTCTCAATGAGCGCGACGCCGCGATCAAGAGGTATGTTGCCGATCGTTTCAAGGAGGTTTATGGAAAAGGAAAAGCCTGAGCGCGTAAAGCTCAAGTGCCCTTTTTGTGGATATGAAATGCCTGTGTACCTCGCGCCTGACGCGAAGTGCGCAGGCGTTTTTGTTCGCTGCAAGGGTCGAAATTGTAAGAAATTATTCGAGATTCGCGTCAAGTAGTTGCCTTAGTTGCCGATGACGCCACTAAAAAGGTGGTGGAAACATGGCAAATGACGGCTCCGTCATTATCGACATTGAGGGCGATTCCAGTAAATTCAAAGACGCTCTCTCTGGTCTTGGCAGTATTGCCTCTACCGCCCTAAAGGGTGTTACGACTGCGGTTGCGGCCGTTACGACCGCCGTTGCCGGCGTAGCCACCGCCGCCGTAAAGGTCGGTTCCGGTTTTGAGTCCAGTATGTCGCAGGTCGCGGCGACAATGGGCCTCACGGTCGAAGACATTCGCAATGGCTCGGAAGAGTTTGAGTTGCTGTCCCAGGCCGCAAAAGACGCAGGCGCAACGACCGCGTTCAGCGCATCCGAGGCTGCTGACGCGCTAAACTACCTGGCTCTGGCCGGCTACGATGCCGCAACTTCCGCGGACGTTCTGCCGTCGGTTCTGAACTTGGCCGCTGCCGGTGGTCTTGACCTTGCTTATGCCTCCGATCTTGCGACCGACGCAATGGCCGCGCTCGGTATCGAGGCAAGCAGCGCAAATTTGACCGAGTTCGGCGACAAGATGGCGAAAACCGCCAGTAAGGCGAACACCAGCGTCGGACAGCTCGGCGAGGCGATTCTTACTGTCGGCGGCACGGCGAAGAGCTTGGCCGGCGGTACAACTGAGCTGAACGCAGCGCTCGGCGTCCTCGCAAACCGAGGTATTAAGGGCGCTGAGGGCGGCACGGCTTTACGAAACGTTATTCTTGCTTTGTCCGCGCCTACGGATAAAGCGGCGGACGCCATGTCCTCGCTGGGCCTGGAAGTCTACGATGCGGCCGGCAATATGCGTCCGCTCAATGAGATTTTCCGTGACCTTGATTCCGCGCTGTCGGGCATGACCGAGGGCGAAAAGACGCAGGTCCTCAACGAGATTTTCAACAAAGTCGACCTGAAGTCTGCGCAGGCACTTCTCGCAGGCTGCGGCGAAGAGTTTGATAACCTGGCGGCTGCAATCGACGACAGCGCGGGTGCCATGCAGAACATGGCTGACACGCAGCTTGATAACCTGCAAGGCGATATTACAATTATGAAGTCGGCCCTCGAGGGGCTCGGCATCGGCGTATATGAAAACCTGCAGGCTCCGCTCCGTGATACGGTCCAGTTCGCGACCGAGCTCGTCGGGCAACTCTCCGAGGCGCTCAACGAGAACGGCCTGGAAGGTCTTGTCTCAGCGGCCGGCGACGTTCTCTCTGAGGTTCTCCTCAAGATCACGAGTGAGCTGCCGAAGTTTATTGACATCGGCGTCAAGGTCATTAAGAGCTTGATCTCCGGTTTGCTCAAGAACAAGGACACGCTTGTCAACAGCGCGATCGAGATCGGCAAGGTCTTAATCAACGGGCTCGGTTCCATTCTTGGCGACTTGGCGCTTGCGGCCCTTGAGATCATTACCACTCTCGCAAACAGTCTCGCAAAAGAGGCGCCTACTCTGATTCCTGCTGCGGTCGAGGCAGTCCTGCAGTTTGTCGAGGGCCTCCTTAGCACAGAGAATCTCAGCGCCCTTATCGACGCCGCGCTTGCCCTACTGACTGGCTTTGTCGAAGGCCTGATTGCTGCGGTGCCGATCATCATCGAGGCGGCCCCTGTCATCATTGAGAATCTCGTCACCGCGATTCTTGATAACCTGCCGCAGATCATCGAGTGCGCGATCACGCTCTTAAATGCCCTTACGCAAGGCCTGCTCGACAATCTGCCGCTTCTGGTCGACGCCGCGATCGAGCTGACCCTTGCGATCGCCGAAGGCTTGATCGAGGCATTGCCCGACCTGATTGACGCCGCGCTTGATCTCGTGGACGCTCTGGTCGATACGATTTTTGAGACTGACTGGCCGGCGCTCGGCGCGCAGATTCTCGAGGCGCTCGTCAAGGGTATTCTCTCCCTGATCGGCTCGCTTTTCGAGGCCGCAGGCAAGATCGTCTCGACGATTTGGGACAAGATCACAAATACTGAATGGTTCCAGAAGGGCTCGGAAATCCTCACGAAGATCATCGACGGTATCAAGAGTCTGTTCTCCAACTTGGGGCAGGCCGCGAGCGATCTCGTCAGCCAGGTTTGGGACACGATCACAAATACCAACTGGCTCGACCTTGGCCGCAACATCATCGAGGGTATTGCCAACGGCGTCTCGAATGCAGTCGGCACGCTTGTTCAGGCCGCGAAGAATGTCGCGAACAGTGCGCTCAACGCGATCAAGTCCGCGCTCGGCATCTCGTCTCCGTCTAAGGTTTTCGCCAAGGAAGTCGGCCGCTGGATTCCTCCTGGAATCGGCAAGGGCGTCGATCAGGCTATGCCTGCGCTGACCGACGATATGCGTGCCCAGCTTCAAGACCTGATCGACGATGCGAATGTCTCCGTCGCCGCAGAGGTTGGCGGACTCAGCAGCAAGCTCTCGCTCACAGCGAGCGCTGGCTCTGACGGTGGTAACCACTCGCAGACTATTACAAACGACAATGGAATCATTGTCTACGTGACCTATAACGGCGACGGCTCCGAAGAGGACGCGCGTCGCGTAGGTAAGCAGATCGGCGCTGAAACAGCGCGCGAAATCCGAAGAAGGGGGCTTGCACCGACATGACCGGCGATAGCTTTAGCTTCGGCAGATATAACAGCGTAGACGACTGGGGCCTGATGGTGATTGCTTACGACTACTTGCTTCCCCCGAAACGAGCTCGTAAGATCACCATTCCTGGCCGCTCTGGCTCTTATGACTTCGGCGCGAAAAACTGGGAAGAGCGTACCTTGCGCATGACCTGCACGCTGACGCGCCAAGTCACAAAAGCCGAGTTCCGCGAGATCATCTATGCCCTCAGCAAAAAGGCTCGACTCCGCCTCTGGAATGAGCCTGACAAGTATTATATCGCCGAGCTCTATGACCCTGCCGAGGTTCAGGACTACTACCTCGAAACGGGGCGTGAATTCGAGCTTAACTTTATCGCCGAGCCGTTTGCGTACGGCCCGACGATTACCACGCCGCTTGAGAACGGACGCAATAAGATCGCGTATCAGGGCACCGCGGAAACGCCGTGCATGATCGTCCTGCGCAACGTCTCCTCGAGCAACGTCCAGAATATCACAATCACTGCAACGAAAAGGAGTGACTAAGCTATGTATGCTTGCGACTACCTTGAGACCGGTTTTCTGAATGTCCTGCGCGGCGTTACCTTCGCCGCCCCGACCAAAGTTTACCTGGCCTTGTTCCTCAATGACCCTGGCGACTCTGGCACGGCCGGCACTGAAATCAGCTACGCCGGTTATGCCCGCATGGAGATTGCCTTCTCCGAGCCTGCGGTCTCGAACGGCGGCATCGGTATTCAGAATCTTTCTGACATTACCTTCGCAGCGCCGGCTGACCCCGCAGGCACCGTGACGCACATTGCGATCATGGACTCCCTTGTCGGCGGCAATATGCTCGCCCGCAGCGAGCTGACCGAAAGCCTGGTTATCGGTGCGAATGAGCCGCCTGTTTTCCTGGCCGGCGACGTGCTCTTCTATCTGACCGGCAATATGTCGAACGCCTTCAAGACAAAGCTCCTGAATCTCTTCCGTGGTACGTCTATCGTCGGCATTTCTCCGCATTTCTCCCTCTGGAACGGTTCTCCCGAGGAGACCGGTTCCGAGCTTGCCGGCGATAATTATGCTCGCGTTGCGCTGACATTCTCCGCACCGAGCGAGCAGGCGAGCGGCCAGATGCTCGTGCAGAACTCTCTCGCCGTGTCCTTCAACCGTCCCTCGACCCCGTGGGGCGTCTGGACCTATTCGGCGATCTACTCTACGGCAACGGGCGGCGAGCCTGTGTACTTGCAGGAGCTCACCGAGGCAATCACGATCAAGAAGGGCTATATGCCGACGATCGACGTCGGCGCGTTGAAGGTGGGATTGAACTAATATGTTTAGCTTTGACCGCTTCAATTTATCCAGGTTTTCTCTGGGAAGTCAGGACAACACAATTCATATTGAGCTGCTTCTCACCGAAAACCTGGAATCTGTTGCCGGCGTAGCTATTCCGGTCGAGACGACCGCCTTCTTCAATGACATTCTCCGTGGTACTGCGCGCGGCGCGATTGGCATTGCTTCGGCCTTCGAGTCGTATGCGGCAATGAACAGCGCCGCGCTTATGCAAGCGAATATCATCGTGCAGGGCTTGCTCAAAGACACCTTGCAGGCCGTATCTGACGGCGCGCAGAACTCCATGATCGTCGGCGTGCTCGCCGATAATCTTGGTGCAAGCTCGTACGCGAGCGCTGATATTCTATGGCATGAGGCCTATGCCGACGCACTTATTTCACTTGCGAGCGTAGTCAAGGACATTTTGATCGACCCGTTGCTCTATGAAGTGCTCGGCTCGGTCTCTGGTGCAGGCACGCAGTCCACGGAGCAGGTCTCCGTCACTGTCACGATTCCGCCTGGTGGTGAATTGCGTATTGACAGCGACACCTTCCGAGTCCTGCTGAATGGCGAGAACGTTCTCGATAAGCAGTCCGGCGACTGGCTTATGATCTCGCGCGATCTTCTCTACCTTGATATTGAGAGCGCGATCGGCAACGGCTTGTCCGGTAACTTGATCTATACAGAGAGGTACTTGTGATATGCTTGAGATTTTTGATAAAAGCCGAAAGCGTATCGCGATTGCTGAGAACGCGAGCGGCGTAGAGGAAGAGCGCAAGATCAATAGTCTCTGGTATCTCACTTTTTCGCTTCCGTACAACGACGCAAAGAATGAGTATTGCCAGCCCTTCAACTACGTCCGCTACAACGGCGGCGAGCTCTATCGCATTATGCCAGTTGACGCAGAGATCGCCGAGACCGGTCTTTTAACCTATCAATGCGAACACGTCCTCGCAACCTTAATCGACAACGTGCTCTTCGGGTACCACGTCGTAGGCAACCGCGGGACCTACACGGCTGATTGTATTCGGTATGTACTGAATCGGCAGCGCGTGCAAAACTGGGTTCTTTATGAGTGCGACTTCGCTCGGCAATTTGAATATGGCTGGACGCAGGAGACCTTGCTCTCGGCCCTGTTCTCGATCGCGACGCCGCTTGCCGACTACATGTGGGTAACCGACACAAGCGTCTATCCGTGGCGGCTCTCCCTCAAGTCGATTGGCATCGGGCAAAAGCCGCAGCTCTATGTGCGCTCGGGCTGGAACATGCTCTCGTATGGCTCTGGCAGCGACCCGCAGCAAATTTGTACCAGGCTTTACCCCCTGGGCTATGGCGAAGGTGTCAACCAGCTCACGATCAAGAGCGTCAATAACGATTGCGAGTACATTCAAAGCCCGCAGGAGTATATCGACAAGTATGGTCTCATTGAGAGAATCTGGATTGACCGCCGTTATGAGGACCCGGCAAGCCTTCTCTCCGCGGCGCAAGTCATGCTGAATGAATTGCAGGACCCTTTGCAGCAATTTGAGATTAGCTTCGCTGAGCTCGACGAGTCCGACTACAATGTCGCGCAAATCGGTAAGCGCGTTCGTATTTTGCAGACCGAGCTCGGTACGCAGGTCGATACCTACGTCACCGAGCTCACCTATAAATATGACGACGTGCCGAGCAGCAAGATCATTGTCGCGAACAAGAGCACCGATATTGCGTCCAGCGTCGCAGATATGGCCGACCGGCAGCGAATCGAGCAGGCGTACGCCCAGGGCGCAACGCAGCTCTACTCGCAGTCGCTCCAAGCTAACTGCGACTCGCAGAATGGCGCGATCATGGACTTCTACCTTCCCGAGGATATGCGAATCGTCAATAAGATCGTTGCGAAGGTCCGCGTCGGCAGCTTCCGCGCCTACTCCAAGGCAACGAAGGCCGCCGAGTCTAAGGTTGTCTCCTCGACGACTGCCTCGCAAAAGACTTATTCGAGTACCTCGGGTGGCGGCTCTACCTCGACCACCTCTTCGGGCGGCGGCCAGACGTCGGGCGCGACGACGCTCGAGTCCTCAAACGTCTTGCCGAGCCAGACGAGCGGCCAGGCCGTGCACAATCATGGTCTTTCTCGCGGCGCGCGGCTCGCGACAACCAGTGACGGCCAAACCATTGACGGCTATGAGACCTTTGTATGGTCTGGCGCGCATGTTCACCCTGCGCACACGCATGAGATCGACAGTCACTCGCACAGCGTTCGCATTCCGAGTCATTCCCATGACGTCACAATTCCTGGGCACAGTCATAATATCACGATTCCCGCGCATGAGCACGACATCACGCCTGGCATCTACTTCTATGGCAGCCCGAAACAGTTCGACCTCTATGTCAACGGCAAGAAGAAGGCGACGATTGTCTCGACTGACACCGAGCTCGACTTGACGCAGTACCTTGTGGACGCCAGCTCTAAGCTGATTCCGCGCGGCTCCTGGCTCTCGATCGAGGTTAGGCCGAACGATCTTGCTTACGTTAGCATTGACATGTTCGTCCAGGGCTTCGTGCAGTCCAGGGGCGACGCAACAGTTTAACTCTCAGGAGGTAAAACACTTTGGAGACTATGTATAAGGGCATTCCCTTCTCTCCGCAGGTCGCTCTCTCCGATGGTATCGGCGCGGGCGACACCACAATTCCCGTCACTGATATTTCCGCCTTCCCCGACGCCCCGAACCTCGCGACGATCGGCACGGATGAAGACGGCGAAACGATTCTCTATACCGCAAAGACGACGGACTCTCTTTCTGGTTGTACGCGCGGTGTAGAAGGCACGGCGAAGGCCTGGCCTTCTGGTACCACGATCGCCCGCAACTTCACCAACAAGGACTTCGACGCCTTGCAGAAGAATATTCAGGAGGCAAAGACGCAGGCTGACAAGGGCGTCAGCGACGCAGCCGCCGCGAAAAGCGCGGCTGCTACTGCGCAGAGCACCGCCAACGCAGCCGGTACCGCTGCTTCGGGCGCGCAGAGCACGGCCAACGCCGCGGGTACCGCCGCAAGCAATGCCCAGACTGCCGCAGACAATGCGCAGTCTGCCGCCGCCGACGCGCAATCTGCCGCCGACGACGCACAGAGCGCAGTTGACGAGCATGTCGCGAACAAGCAGAACCCGCATGGCGTGACCGCCGCTCAAGTTGGCGCGGCCGCCGCATCTCATAAGCACGGCAATCTGACGAGTGACGGCAAGCTCGGCTCGACCGCAAACCTTCCCGTCTTTACAGGCACGAGCGGCCTTGCGCAGGCTGAGGCCGTGCTCTCGGCGGCTGCCAAGCTGGGCCGCGGCTACGGCGCTTGCTCGACGGCCGCCGCAACAAAGGCGAAGGTCGTAACTCTCTCGGGCTTCGCGCTCGTCACCGGCGCGATTGTAGGCGTGAAGTTTTCCTACGATAACACCGCGACCGCGCCCACGCTGAACGTCAACAGCACCGGCGCAAAGTCGATCTACTACAAGGGTGAGGCGGTCGCGGCTGGGCTCCTCAAGGCCGGCTACGTCTATCTCTTCCAGTACAACGGCACGCAGTATGAGCTCCTGAATCCGGTCGCGAAGAGCGGTGGCGGCTTCTAT
>CALAAN010000010.1 GCA_937884915.1 uncultured Oscillibacter sp. | reverse complement strand
GCTCGAAGGGGATCCAGCGGTCAAAAAACTGCTTTGCCTGCGCGGGCGCATTCCGTTTAAGGATGCGCTCGCGCTGTTTTTCTTCAGAGATCGACAGGAAAACGGATAAATCGTAGTACGGCACGAGGTCGGGGTGCATGGAATACGCGCCCTCGACGATGTTGGGCGTACCCGCCTCGATCCTCTGCGGCGGAGCGATGGTGAACGTCGCGCAGTCGAAGCGGCGGTAGTCGATAGGTCTTCCCTCGCGCAGCGGGATCAGCACCTCTTCCAGAAAGCGCTCGCGGTCGACATTGCCGCCGGGCTGCGCGAAGCGCGCCTCCGTGCGCTGCTCGGGACGGAGGAAAAAGTCATCCATGTGGAAGACGGGGCAGCCGTAAACGCTTTGCAGCAGCTCGCCGAGTGTCGTCTTCCCGCTGGCGCTGCCGCCCTCGATGGCGACGAGCACGCGGCCTTTTTCCGCCGTCAGGCAGTCGATGCGCGCAAACAGCGGCAGCGCGCGGGCAAAGTCGCGCCGCAGCACGCGGTACGCGGGCGCGTAATTCTTTCGGAACGCCTCGGAGTGGTGCAGTGGCGGAAAGCCGTCCTTTCGCCAATTCTCAACAGCTACCGCCGTCTCCCGCGCGGGAAACGGCAGCTCGCCCGCGTCGGCCATCGCCTGTAAGGTCGAGAGCATCGCTTCGATCTTTTCACGCCCGCACTCCTCGTGCCGCGCGGAAAGGGCGAAGAGCCTCGCGAACGTCTCCGCGCTTAGGCCGTTCTGCAAAACGCTGAGGTGCACACGGCAGTAGTCGCCGCCGAGCGGCTCGACGAGCTCGGAGACGCGGTCTTCGCTCTGCGCCGCTTCGGCGCGGATAAAGTCCGCGGCGGCGGACGGGTCGACGATCAGATGCTCGCAGCCAAAGGCGCTCTGATAGAGCGCCTTGAAGACGTCCTGCAATTCAAGTGTGGGATAGCGCGCGCAGTGGGCGCGCAGAAAGTCGCGAATATCGGCAAAATTTGTCATAGCGGCAGGATTCCTTTACCAAAAAGTTTCGTTTATCATAGCGCTTTTTTGCCCTTTCCGCAAGGGGCAAGGGATTGACAGCTATCCTCTTTTTTGATAGAATTCCCGCGTCGGCACAAGCCGGCAGCGTTGGCACAAGCTGACTTTTCTTCCGCGCGCTCCCTGAAAGCAAACGAGGTATCACCAAGGTATCAATCTCCCTGCAAGGGGAATATTGATGCCTTTTCTTTGTCTTTCAAGCCCTCTGCACGGAAAACAAGACACAAGAGAGGATGAGAACACCGTGACGATCCTTGTCATCGACGGCCAGGGCGGAAAGCTCGGCAAAACTTTGGTCGAGAATATCAAAAAGTCCTTCCCGCACCTTGAGATCATGGTGGTCGGCACGAACAGTGCCGCTTCCGACGCGATGCGCCGCGCGGGCGCTGACCGCGTAGCCACGGGCGAAAACCCCGTCACCGTGGCCTGCCGCAGCGCGCAGATCATCGTCGGCCCCATCGGCATCGCAATCGCCGATGCGCTGATGGGCGAGATCTCCCCCGCCATGGCGAACGCCGTCGCGTCGAGCAACGCCTACCGTGTGCTCATCCCGATGAATCTATGCAGCACGTATGTCGCGGGCGTGGACAAAAAGTCCTCCGTCATCCTGGACGACGCCATGGCGCATATCCGTTCGCTGCTCGAAGAAACGGAGAACAAACGATGAACAACGCTGCCGCTGCAACCACCCGCCATTCCTCCACGGTGAGAAAGCTCTCCTATTCCGCGCTCTACCTCGCTCTTGCGATGGTCCTGCCGTTTTTGACCGGCCAGATCCCCGAGATCGGCTCCATGCTCTGCCCCATGCACCTGCCCGCGCTGCTATGCGGCTTCATGTGCGGCTGGCCGTGGGGACTCGCGGTCGGCTTTATCTCCCCTCTGCTGCGCTCGATGTCCGGCATGCCGCCAATCTGGATCGCTATCCCCATGGCGTTTGAAATGGCGACCTATGGCGCTGTCGCCGGTGTACTGTACCGCAGGCTGCCGAAAACGGGCTGGCGCATCTATGCCTCGCTCATCTCCGCGATGGTCGCAGGCCGCCTTGTGTGGGGACTTGTGAAGTTCCTGCTCGCGGGACTCCAGGGCACGGAGTTCAGCCTCGCCCTCTTCCTCTCCGGCGCGGTGACGACGGCCATCCCCGGCATCATTTTGCAGCTCATTCTCGTCCCCATCCTCGTTGTGGTGATGGAGCGCACGAGCATGACGCTCGATACCTGAGCGCTGACTTTGCATCATAAAAGGACTTGGACGGTTTCGTCCAAGTCCTTTTTCTTTATCCTTTACTCAGCAGCTTTGGCGCGCTTGCGTCCATCAAAAATGCCCCGAGCGGCGCGGTGATGACGATGCCGAGCACCGCGACCGACAGCACGAT
>CALAAN010000009.1 GCA_937884915.1 uncultured Oscillibacter sp. | reverse complement strand
CCGCGCACTCCTCGCAGTCGTGGCCGCAGGCAGACTTGCGCGGGACGGAAATTTCCGCCATGCCACCGGGAAGAATTTTTTCTACTGTTGCGATTTGAGTCATGCTGTCTCCTTTTGTGATTTGTTTAGCTGATGTGAACGGTGACCTCGTAAGAGCCGACCGCGCCCACGTCGTAGCCGCTCACCTCGATGCGGGCGGGCACGGTGTAGGTGCCGCTGTCGGCGGCGATGTCGCTGAGGTCTGCGATGACATGGACCTCGCTGCCGTAGATGGCCTCAAGGTCGCTCGCAGAACCCCGCAGCGTGACAGGCAGTGATGAGGTCACGATGGTGACAGTGTGGTCGCCCGAGAAATTCTCGTAGCTGAAGTGAGTGGCCTCGACTTCTTTCGTGCCGATGTCGCCGCTGCTGATCGTGAGCGTGGCGCTCGTGATCCCGCTTAAGTTGTTCACTCCGTCGGGAATGGGAATATCATAGGTCAGTGTTTCCGACCCGTTCACGTCCTCAAGCGCGAGCGTGCCGAGCGAAATTTCGCTGATGCCCGCCATCTGCGTTGCGTCACCCGAGAGGGTGATGCTGGTGTGGCTGAGCGTATAGGTGTAATTTTCAAGCCGCGAGCCCGCGGATTCGATAAAGTTGACGGTCAGCGGCACGTCCTTCACCTTGAGCACCGGCATCGTCACCTGCACGTTTTCGCTCATGGGATGGATGTTCTTGCTTTCAATGAGCTGGTCGTTGAAGTCATAGAGCTCGTAGCCCAGAAGCTCCACAACCGTAGAAGAGGCATTTTCAATGTCCAGCGTGACCTGCGCGTAGCTGATCTGCATGATGTCGGACTGCTGGCCGCGCACCTCGAGCGTTTCGGGAAGCATCTCAATGCTGCCGGCGATGTAGCCCTCGGCCACGTTGCCGACAACCTTGCAGCGGATCTCGACATCCTTTTTGTTGAGCTCGCCGATTTCGATCTGAACGGTGCGGATGGTCGGCGATTCGACCTTCACGCTGCTCGACGAGACCTTCGAGGGGTACAGGATCGTATAGCTGACGGACTGCTTGCCCGCGTAGGTGATGGTCGAAAGATCGCTCACAAGCCGCAGCTCACTCGTGTCAAAGTCGTAGACGACGTTGCGCGGCATCTGGAGCTTTAAGTCGACGGTGATGTCCTCGTCCCCGCTGATGCGCATGAGGCCCTTGTCGGCAAGCGACGTGTCCTCGTTGAGAAATTCGATCGGCACGTCGTGGACGTACACGGTCACGGATTCCTTGTTGTTCACGTAGAACCAGATCGTCCCCGCGATGAGGATGGACAGCGCGACGTAGAAAATTTTGCGGCGCTTACTTTTCATCGTCCTTGTCCCCCTTTCCGGCGCTGAGGAGCTTCAAAAGCCGCACGTGGAGCTTGTCGTCCTGTTCGGCGGGCTCCTGCGGGATGAGCTCGTTCATCAGCAGCTTTTCAAGCGTTTCCGGCATCAGGTGGCGCTTTAAGAGGCCGCCGATGGCGACGGAGATCGTTCCCGTCTCCTCCGAGACGATGACGACGACCGCGTCGGAATTCTCGCTCATGCCGATACCCGCGCGGTGGCGCATGCCAAGGTCGCGGCTCAGGTTCACGTTTTTCGAGAGCGGCAGCATACAGCCGCCCGCGAGCAGCCGTCCGTCGCGCATGATGACCGCGCCGTCGTGCATGGCCGCCTTGACGAAGAAGATATTTTTGAGAAGCTCGCTGCTCACGCGCGCGTCGACGATCGTGCCCGTGCGGGCGATGTCGTCCAGCGCCATCTCGCGCTCGAAGACGATGAGAACGCCTGTGCGCGTTTTGGACATTTCCGTGCAGGCGAGCACCGTCTGCGCGATGGCGTTTTCAATGGCCGAGACCTGCTGCGTGCGCGCGAAGGGGTTGAACGAGCGCCAGCGGCTCGAGCCGAGCTGGTCGATGAGGCGGCGGATCTCAGGCTGGAAGAGTACGATGAGCGCCAGCGCGCCGAGCGAGAGAATGTGGCTCAAAAGGAAGTAGATCCCGTTGAGCGAAAATGCGTCCGAGAGCATCAGCGCCAGCAGGAACAGCAGGATCACCTTGCCGACGCTTTCGACCTTCGACGTGCCGACGAGCTTCAAAAGCCAATAGATCGCATACGCCATCAGCGCGATATCAAGATAGTCCGAGATCCTGAGCGTGAGCACATAGCGCCACGCGCCTTCCAGGATGGGCATGACAAATTCCATAGGCACGCTCCCCTTAAGCAATAGTTATTACATATTCTAATATGAAACACTCCAAATTGCAACGGTAGAGCGATGAATTTTCTATGAAATCTCAGTTTTTTGCCTGACCCGCCGCGATCACGCGCAGAGAGGAAAGAAACGAGTCGATCTCGCTTTCGCGATGAAAGGCGGAAACGCTCAGCCGCACCGTTCCGTCGGGTAAAGTACCCGCCGTTTTGTGCGCGAACGGCGCACAGTGCAGCCCCGCGCGCAGCGCGATACCGCGTGCGGCGAGCGCTTCGGCGGCCTCTTCGGGCGAAAGTCCGTCCACGGTGAACGATAAAACTCCCGCCTGCAAGGCTGCATCCGGCGAGAGGTATCCATGCACGTTCGGAATTTTGCTTAGCCCCTCCCCTGCCCGTCGGATGAGCGCGCGGCTGTGGTGCAGAATGCGCTCGGGACGCTGCGCGCGCACAAAGGCGATGCCCGCCTCAAGCCCTGCGATGCCGGGGACATTGTGCGTGCCGGCTTCCAACCGGTCGGGAAGAAAGTCCGGCATGCTCTGGCACAGCGATTCGCTGCCCGTGCCGCCCTCAATGAGCGGGAGCGCGTCGCTGCCGCATAGAAGCAGCCCCGTCCCCTGCGGGCCGTAGAGCCCCTTGTGTCCGGGCATGGCAAGAAACGCGGGCGCGAGCGTGGAAAAGTCGAGCGGCAGCGAGCCTGCGGACTGCGAAGCGTCGATGATGAGCGGCACGTTTGCGCCGCGGCAGAGCTGCGCGATGCGCTCAATCGGCAAAATATCGCCGAACACGTTGGACACATGCGTGCAGATGACGGCGTCCGGCTCGTGCGCAAGCGCGCGCTCGAAGGCCGCAAGCGTCTCCTGCGGCGAAAAAAGCGGCGCGGCGGCGACGATGACCTCCGCGCCCAGCGCATGCAGCGGCCGCGTGACGGCGTTGTGCTCATAGCCCGAGACGACGACTCGCCCGCCCGGGCGGACAAGGCTCTTGATAGCGATATTCAGCCCGTGCGTCGCGTTCATCGTGAAGACGACCTGCTCGCCCGACGGCACGGAGAAGAGCTCCGCCACCGCGCTGCGGCAGCGGAACAGCAGCTCGTCGGCCTGCTGCGCCGCGGCGTAGCCGCCCCGCCCAGGCGAGCTCATCGTGCGCATCGCCTGCACGACGGCCCGCTGCACCGCAGCGGGCTTTTGAAACGTCGTGGCGGCGCTGTCGAGATAGATCATAGCGCCACCTCTTGCATCCTGTCATCCGAGACGAGCAGCACCTTGACCGGCAGCACACCGCTCACGCGGCAGGCCTGCATGGCGCGCGATGCGTGACGGCGCGGGATTTCCAGCGTATAGCCACAGCCGCGCTCGGTGACCGCAGCGCCCGCGCGGCGGATTTTAGAAGAGATGCCCGCGTCGCTCAAAAGGCGCGCCATGCGCTGGGCATGGGTGACCGAGCGTGCGGCAAAGAGATAATAGTCCATACCGATTCCCCCTCACCGCATGATATGCGTGCGCGGCGGCAGTGTGCGGGCGAAAAGGGACGGGCGCTCACAAAAAGCGTCCGTCCGAAGCGGTTTTGATTCAGTTGTCCGCGCGCTCAAGCAGCGCGATGGCGTGGGCGGCCATCCCCTCGCCGCTGCCGGTGAAGCCGAGGTGTTCCTCGGTCGTCGCCTTCACGCTGACGCACGAGACGTCGATCTGGAGCTCGCGCGCGATGTTCGCGCGCATCTGCTCGCGGTACGGCGCGAGCTTGGGCGCCTGCGCCAGAATCGTCGCGTCGATATTGACGACGTCGTACCCCGCGGCGGCGAGGTGCAGCTTCACCCGCCGCAGAAGTTCAAGGCTCGAGATGCCCGCGAACTCGTCGGCAGAGTCGGGAAAGAGCTTGCCGATGTCGCCGAGCGCCGCCGCGCCGAGCAGCGCATCCATCACGGCGTGGGTCAGCACGTCGGCGTCCGAATGGCCGAGCAGGCCCTTTTCGTATGGAATCGTCGCGCCGCCTAAAATGAGCGCGCGGCCTTCGGTCAGGCGGTGCACGTCGTAGCCGTGCCCGATGCGTAAATTTGTCATGAAACTTAGGTCCTTTCTTCAAGAAAAGGCAGAGGGGAAAGGCTCATTCCCCTCTGCGCTGTAAAATGGCTTCTGCGATCGCAAGGTCGACCGGCGTGGTGATCTTGACGTTTTCCTCGCTGCCGGCTGTCAAGTGAACTTCCTTGCCCATCCGCTCCACAGCAGAGCAATCGTCCGTGATGCTCGCGCCGTCCGCAATCGCGGACTGGAGCGCCGCCTTCAGAAGATCGGCGGCGAAGACCTGCGGCGTCTGCACGGCAAAAAGCGTGCTGCGGTCGGGCGTGCGCTCGACGATATCGTTGTGCGCGACCTTGATGGTGTCGCGCACCGGAATGGCGGGCGCGGCGGCGAGGTAGATTCGCGCCGCGTCGAGGACTTCATCGATGAGCTTGACAGTGACAAGCGGACGCGCGCCGTCCTGCACAGCGAAAAATTCTGTTTCGGGTGAGGCCTCGAGCGCCGCGCGCAGCACAGACTCTGTTCGCGTTGCGCCGCCGACGATGACCTTCACAGGCTTTTGGAGGCCGAAGGTCTTGCAGAGCTCGGCATAGGGCAGCAGCTCGTCCTCCCGCGCGGCGATGACGATCTCGTCGATGCCATCCACGCGGTCGATCGTGAGCAGTGTGCGCACGAGCACGGGAATGCCGTCAAGGGGTTGCAGCAGCTTATTCTCCCCGCCGTAGCGCGTGGAGCTTCCGGCAGCCGCAATCAGCGCGGCACAGTATGGGTGCGTGCGCTTTGGGCGCTTGCCGAACATCTTTTGCAGCAGGCTCATGGACTCAATCGCTCTCCTTTAACAGCATCGCAGCGTTGACGCGCCCCTCGGCTTCGAGATACTCGATATCCTCGGCCAAAACGATCTCGGATACGAGGATCTGCTTGGCGATGTGCAGCATCTTGCGCTCGCCGTTGGACAGTCCGCGCGTGCTGTCGCGATGCATCAGCGCCTTGATGACGGCGCTGACCTCGTCGAGATCGCCGCTTTTCAGGCGATCCATATTCTCGCGATAGCGGTGGTTCCAGTTCGCTGTCATGTCGACGCCGAGCTTAGGAATGCGCGCGATGACCTCTTCGATCTCGCTTCTCGTCTTGATGGCGCGGATGCCGATGGCCGTGGAATTCTCGGTCGGGATCTTGAGCGTCAGCCCGGAAATGGGCATTTTGAAGACGTAAAATTCCATTGCCTTGCCGCTGATCTTTTCGCGGACAATGCTGTCGATCACACCGGCGCCGTGCATCGGGTGCACGACCTTATCTCCCACTTGAAACATTCTATGCCCACCTCCCTTCGGGCAGAATGCCGATCCGGCATTCGCCCCAGTTTTCCGTGCGATGGAAAAGAAAAACAACACAAACACACAAAGGGAAATAATTCCCCATACATAGTATAACGTACTTTGCCATCATTTTCAAGCGATTTTTGATGAAATATCGCATAAAAATGGAAACGAGGTGGATTTTCAGAAAAAAATGGGGACTCTCCTTTTCAGGAAAGCCCCCGTGACGGAAGAACGATTTTATTGCTTACTTGTTGCTGCGGCGCCAGATGTGCATCTTCTCCGCGTCGGCGATGAGCTGTTCGCGGAAGTCGGGATGCGCGATGCCGATGAGCGCCTCGGCGCGCTGCCAGGTCGAAAGGCCCTTGAGGTTGACCATGCCATACTCGGTGACGATGTAGTGCGTGCAGGAGCGCGGGTCGGTGCAGATGGAGCCCTGCGTCAGCGTGGGAACGATGCGGCTCTTGACCGTGCCGTCCTTGCCCGTGACGGTCGAGGACATGCAGATGAAGCTCTTGCCGCCCTTGGAGAGGTACGCGCCCATCGCAAAGTCAAGCTGGCCGCCCGTGCCGGAGATGTGCTTGATGCCTGCGGACTCGGCGTTCACCTGGCCGTAAAGGTCGCAGTCGATGGCGTTATTGATGGAGATGAAGTTGTCGATCTGGGAGATGACGAACACGTCGTTCGTGTAGTCGACCGGCGCGCCCATGACCTCGGGATTGCGGTCCATGTAGTCATAGAGCTTCTGCGTGCCGGCAGCAAAGGCGAAAACCTGACGGCCCTTGTCAAGCTGCTTGTGCTTGCCGGTGATCTTGCCGGCCATGGCCATGTCGACGAAGCCGTCGACGTACATCTCGGTGTGAACGGACAGATCCTTCAGATCAGACTGCGCGATCATCGAGCCGATGGTATTGGGCATGCCGCCGATGCCGAGCTGGAGGCACGCGCCGTTCGGGATCTCGGGCACGACGAGGTTGGCGACCGCGGTGTCGACCTCGGTGGGGGCGCCGCCCGCGCCGAGCTGCGCAACAGGAGGATTCTCCCCTTCCACGACCATGTCGACGTCCTTGATGTTGATCTCGCAGCCGTTGAGACCGTAGACCCACGGAAGGTTCTCGTTGACTTCGACAATAACGGTCTTGGCAGCGTCCAGCATGTCGGCAAGATGCGAGCACGCGAGAGCGTAGCTGAAATTGCCGTGCTTATCCATCGGTGTGACCTGGATCATCGCCACATCGACCGTTGCGTTGCCGTCGCGGTAGAAGCGCGGCAGCTCGCTGTAGCGCATGGGGATGAAATAGCCCATGCCCTTGGAGATGATCTTGCGGTCGATGCCGCTGCAATGCCAGGAGTTCCAGGTGAAGTGCTCACCGGCGTCCTCGGCCTTGCAGATCTCTGGCATCCACATCGTCACGCCGCCGCGGACCTTGACGTCCTTGAGCTCATTCTGGCGCGCGGCCAGAGCTTTGTCGAGCGTGTAAGGATGGTTGGTGCACCAGCCGTAGTCGACCCAGTCGCCGCTCTTGACGGCCTTGACGGCTTCCGCGGCAGAGGTCAGCTTCTTCTGATAAAGCGCTGCGTAATCCATGGATAATTCCTCCTGTGTGTATGTGAATTTGATTATCATTTCGGAACTATGTCGAAACTTTAACAATTATAGCATACCGATCGCCGTTTGCAAAGTCTTTCTTGCGCGGCAGCGTAAAAAAGAATGTAAAAAAAGAGACAGGCCGGAGCCTGTCTCTTTTCAGTTCGGGAAAATTACTCCTCGACAGGAGCCTCTTCCTCACCGTTCAGCAGCGCGCGGATGCTGAGGGAGATCTTCTTTTTCTCCTCGTCGATGGCGGTGATCTTCGCGTCGACCATCTGGCCTTCGGACAGGACGTCGGAGGGCTTGTCGATGCGGCGGTCAGCGATCTGGGAGATATGGATCAGGCCGTCCACGCCGGGAACGACCTCAGCGAAAGCGCCGAAGGTCATCAGCTTGACGATGCGGACATTGGCAACGTCGCCGACCTTGTAGGTGTTCATGAACACATCCCAGGGGTTCTGGGTGCGGTCCTTGACGCCGAGGGAGATCTTGTGCTTCTCGGGATCGAAGGAGATGACGTACACGTCGAGGTGATCGCCGATGGAGACGACCTCGGCGGGGTTCTTGATGCGGCTCCAGCTCAGCTCGGAGATGTGGACCATGCCGTCCACGCCGCCGATGTCGACGAACACGCCGTAAGAGGTCATGGACTTGACAACGCCGTCATAGTGCTTGCCGACCTCAATGCCTTCCCAGATGGCGGCCTGAGCAGCCTGACGCTCCTCGTTCAGGACGGACTTGATGGAGCCGACGACGCGGCGGCGAGCACGGTTGACCTCGGTCACGCGGAGCTTGACCTTCTGCTTGACCATCTGGCCAAGGTCGGAGTCCTTGGGCATGCCGCTCTGAGAAGCGGGCACGAACACGCGCACGCCCTTGACAGAGACGACGATGCCGCCCTTGTTCACTTCGGTCACGGTGCCTTCGAGAACGGTCTTGTCCTCAACGGCAGTTTCGATATCTTCCCAGAGCTTGACAGCGTCGAGACGCTTCTTGGAGAGGGTGGCGTAGCCTTCCACGTCGTTGACGCGGACAACGTAAGCCTCGATCTCGTCGCCGACCTTGACGACGTCCTCGGGCTTGACGTCGGGGTCGCTGCTCAGCTCAGAAACAGGAATGTAGCCTGCCTGCTTGCAGCCGACGTCGACCTGGATCTCGGTCGTGCCGATCGCGGTCACGATGCCGGTCACCTTATCTCCTGTATTTAGAGTCTTGAAAGATTTTTCAAGCATTTCTTCAAAGGATTCGCTGGTTTCAGGGGCAGTGGTGTTGATGTTTTCTTCCGTCATTGTTGTTAATACCTCCATAATGATACTCGCAGGAGTAGATGCGCCGGCTGTCAGTCCCGCCACATGGCATCCGGAAAAGAATTCCGGTGAGAGCTCGTCTGCGGATTCGATCTGGAGGACTTTTCCGCAGTTCTCTCTGCAAATCTCGGTCAAATGCCTTGTGTTGGCGCTTCTTCGGTCGCCCACAACCACCATCACGTCCACCTTGGCGGAAAGTTCTGCCGCCTCGGTTTGACGCTTCTGCGTAGCCAAGCATATTGTATCATTGATTTTGAGATTTGTACACTGTTTTTTTAGAAATTTCACGCAACTTTCCCAAAGCGCACGAATGCAGGTCGTCTGCGCCAGCACAATACTGGGTAAATGGGCAAAGTCCGGGTGATTTTGCAGGTAATCTTCAACTTCCTGCGCATTTTCAAAAATCAGGGGATCGCTGCACCAGCCCGCGATACCCTGCACCTCGGGATGATGGCGCTCGCCGATCAGGATGACGCGCCGTCCCTCGCGCTCTGCCTCCTGCGCGAGCTTTTTGATGCGCTCGACGTGCGGGCACACGGCGCTCACGACCTCCGCCCCGCGATGGCGCAGCGCGTCGAGTGTCTCCTTCGGCTCGCCATGGGCGCGAATGAGGACGGCCTCCCCTGCCTTTGCTTGCTCGGGAGACGTGATGAGGCGCATGCCGAGGTCTTCGATCTCCTGTACGACGCCCGCATTGTGCACGATACTGCCGAGCATCGCGCCGCCGCGCGATTTCGCCGTCTCCTGTGCGAGCTTGACTGCGCGCTCCACGCCGTAGCAGAAGCCCGCGGTCTCGGCTAAGATGACCTTCACAGCGGCGCGCCTCCCACCTGCTGGCCGCCGAGTGCGTAGGCACGGCGCAGCATTTCGTCGGCGATGGTCTGCAATTCCTCCGACGTGCCGCGGCGGCCCGTGACCTCGGGCACATACGGCTCGCCGAAGATGATGCGCGTCTTATGGAAGGGCTTTTTCTGTCCGTCGCAGAACACCGGCACGAGCGTCGCGCCCGTGCGCACGCCGATCATCGCAATACCCGCGTGCGCGTGCGCGGGAAGCCCGTCGTGATAGCCGACACCGTTGCGGATCGTCGTCCCCTCGGGGAAGATCAGAAGATTCTCGCCCTTGTGGAGCACCTGCATCGCTGTCTTGATGGACTGAATGTCCTTGCCGTCGCGCTGGACAGGGAACGCGCCGAGCGTGCGGATGAGCCACGCGAGCACGCGGTTGTCAAAGAGCTCGGCCTTGGCCATGAAGTGCAGATGGTAGTCAAGCGGCAGGCACAGGCCGATGAGCACGGGGTCCAAATCCGTCGAGTGGTTCGGGCACAGCAGCACGCTGTGCTTCGGGAGCGTTTCAAGCCCCTTGACGTCCACGCGGTAGATCCACAGCAGCACCCGCCCGATGATCCAGATAAACGCAAAGAAGATCGTTCTCATTTCAATCTCTCCTGAATGAGGCTCAGCAGCGTCTGCTCGCTCTCGTCAAAGTTGAGCTTCGACGTGTCGACGCGCACGGCGTCTTCCGCCTCGCGCAGCGGGGCAATGTCGCGGTGCATATCCTGATAGTCGCGCTCGTTGATCTCGCGCAGCACATCGTCATACGCTTTGGGCGTGCCGCGCTCGGCGAGCTCGAGGCAGCGGCGGCGCGCGCGCTCCTCAGCCGACGCCGTCAGATAAATCTTAAGGTCGGCGTCCGGCAGGACGACTGTGCCGATGTCGCGCCCGTCCATGATGACGCTTCTCTTGCGCGCGATGTCGCGCTGCATCTCAAGTAAGTATGCGCGCACGCACGGCAGCGCCGAGACGTTTGAGGCGTACATCGAAATTTCCGGCAGGCGAATCTCGGTGCTGACGTCCTTGCCGTCAAGCAGCATCTTCTGCCCACCGGTCTCGTCAAATGCCATGTCAATGTGAATTTCCTTCAGCAGCGGCGCGATCTGTGTTTCGTCTTTGGCGTCAAGTCCGCGCGAAAACGCCGCGTAGCCGATGGTGCGGTAGATCGCGCCCGTGTCGACATGCAGAATGTTCAGCTTTTTGGCGACGGCCTTGGCGAGCGTGCTCTTGCCCGCGCCGCCGGGGCCGTCGATGGCAATGGAAAAATGCTCTTTCATCTGTTTGATTCTTCCCTATTATAATAAATCGTGCGCTGTTATTTGGCGGACAGCGCGTCCGCGGCGGCCTCGCCCGCGGCCTTGCCGGTCGCCCAGGCGATTTGCAGGTTATAGCCGCCCGTGTAGGCATCGACATCGATAATCTCGCCGGCAAAGTACAGGCCGCCGACCTTTTTCGACGCCATGGTCTTCGGGTCGATCTCCCCTACCTTGACGCCGCCAGAAGTGATGATCGCGTTTTCGACCGGCATCGGCGCGGTGACATTGACCGTCCAGCGCTTTAAGAGCGTGCGGATGGTCTCGCGCTGGGCGCGCGTGATGTCGTGCACCTTTTCGTGCGGCGGAATGCCCGAGCGGTCGATGAACTCGTCGATCATCTTCTGTGGCAGCAGCGCCCCGAGCACGTTGCAGTAGTCGCTGTTCGCACGCTTTTCAAAGTCTGACAGTAAACGCTTGTCAAGCTGCTGCTCATCGAGCGCGGGCTTGAGGTCGATCTCCAGCCGGTACTGCTTTTTGTCGAAATGCCGCATGTGCGCGCTGGCCGACAGGATGAGCGGCCCGCTCACGCCAAAGTGCGTGAACAGCATTTCGCCGAAATCCGAGTGAATCTTTTTGTTGTTTTCGTACACCGTCAGCGCAACGTTGCGAAGACTCAGCCCTTGCAGCACCGCGCATTCGCGCGCTTCGAGCGGCACGAGCGAGCCGCGCAGCGGCGTGACCGTATGGCCGAGCGCTTCCGCCATGCGGAAGCCGTCGCCCGTTGAGCCTGTCGCGGGATAGGAAAGCCCACCCGTCGCCAGAACGACGGCAGAGGCGGCGTACTCCCCCTTTTCGCTCTTGACAGCGGTAACGCGTCCGTCTTCGACTGAAATGTCGAGCGCGCGGT
>CALAAN010000008.1 GCA_937884915.1 uncultured Oscillibacter sp. | reverse complement strand
AAACAGGTGAAACCAAAAACATTGTAGGAAAAGGAGAAAATCATTATGTCCAGCAAGAACAGCAACAAGCTCAACATCCCCGAGGCCAAGGCCGCTATGAACAAGTTCAAGATGGAAGCCGCCAGCGAAGTCGGCGTCAACCTCAAGCAGGGCTATAACGGCGATCTGACCTCCCGCGAGGCCGGCTCCGTCGGCGGCCAGATGGTCAAAAAGATGATCGAGAGCTACGAGAAGAACCTGTAAAAAAGGCTCTTTCGCAAAGCGCAGACAAAGGGCGCGGCCAACAGGCCGCGCCTTTTTGCTGTGATGGACAAAATGACAGAAGACCTTCTGCAAAGACTTTGAGCACGCTCGCTCCGCGCGGGAATGTTTTCCATTCCCGCGCGGAGGAGACAAAAGGGCAGGGGACTTGCCGCCCTTGCTGATCATTGTGTGCAATTTATTTACAAAAATACGTTATTGCATTTTCTGTAGATTTGATATAAAATTTCAATAATTGTGTGCATGTATCGCTTTGAGAGGGGGAATACATGCGCGCGAGGGCGGCGAACCGCAGCGGGCGGCCTGCCGGAATACGCAGGGGAGGTGTCCGTATGCGCGCCATCGAGCATTTTAAGACCATCACGCATCATCGCCATCTGGTGCGGCAATACTGTTTTCGCCTCGGCCTGTACTATCAGGGGCTGACGCATGACTTGAGCAAATACAGCCCCGCGGAATTCTGGCGCGGCGTCAAGTATTATCAGGGCTACCGCAGCCCGAACGACGCCGAGCGGCGCGAAAACGGCGTGAGCCTTGCCTGGCTCCACCACAAGGGGCGCAACCGCCACCACTTTGAATACTGGATCGACTACTGCATCGGCGACGACGGAAAAGTCTACATGGGCGGGTGCAAAATGCCGCTCAAGTATGTGGCTGAAATGTTCTGCGACCGCATTGCCGCCTGCAAGGTCTATCAGGGCGGCAAATATACCGACGCCTCGGCCTACGACTACTACGAAAAGTCGCGCGGCCATATCCTTATCCACCCCGAGACCGGCGCGCTGATCGGCGAGATGCTGCGCGTGCTCAAGGACGAGGGCGAGGACGCGGCATTCGCCTACGTGCGCAAATTATTGCGCGAAGAAAAGCAAAATCCGACAAAATGAGAAATTTGTCAGATGATTGCTTGCAATCCTGCATATTTCAGAGTAAACTATTTTCATTGTATATTATTTTAACAGAGGACGGACAAGAACCAATGACTCATCCCTACAAGACGCGCGAGGGCGGTGCTACCGTAACGATCTTCGTACCCTACGATTGCCGGAACCACTGCCCGTTTTGCGTGAACAAGCAGGAATACGCCCATGCTGAGGGCTTCAGCGTGGAGGCGATCCTCAAGAGCATCGCCGTGATGGACGAGATCACGCCGCGCTGCGATTTTGTTTTCACCGGCGGCGAGCCGTTTGCCAATCTGAAAGAGCTCCAGCGCATGCTCGACGCCATCCCCACGACACATAAGGTCTATATCAACACGACCTTCCCCGTGCAGCCCGGGTGCAGCGCGGAGGAGATGATTGAATTCACCGAGCGCAACCGCGACAAGATCACCTGCATCAACGTTTCGCGCCACCTGACGAAGTATGTCGAGGAGTCGCCTGACGAGGTCGTCGCCCGTATCGCAACGCCCAAGCGCGTGAACTGCGTGCTGTATATGGACTATCCCGCCGACGAGCTCGTGGACTACGCCGAGCGCTGGCGCAAGTACAACATCCCTGTGCAGTTCCGCTACGACTACACCGAGACCACGCCCGAGAACCTCTATCAGGAGGAGGGCGACAAGATTTTGGCAGACCTCAAAAAGCGCTTTACCTACAAGGGCCTTGACGGCTGCCGCATGCGCAACGGCTACCACTTCGACTACAAGGGCCTGCACATGACCTACCACAAGACGCTGCCCTATTCCACCATCGTGGAAAAGGGCGACGACGGCGTGACCTACGATATCCTCTACGATATCCTCATCAAGCAGACCGGCGAAATTCACTCCGACTGGACGGGCGTGAAGCTCGACGTGGATGCGTACCGCAAGGTCGTCTACGAGCCTTACGATCTGCGCGTGATCGAGGGCACGATCGACTTTTGAGAAAGGCGGCAAAGCAATGAGCTATCAGGCAGCAGTCATCACCGTGAGCGACCGCGCGTCCGCGGGCGTTTACGAGGACAAGAGCGGCCCCGCTGTGGCCGCAATGCTGAAAGAGGCGGGCTACGAGGTCGTGTACACGTCCATCGTGCCGGATGAAAAAGAAAAGATCAGCGAAGAGCTGATCTCCTGCGCGGATGAAAAGCACTGCGACCTCATCATCACGAGCGGCGGCACGGGCTTATCTCCCCGTGACGTGACGCCAGAGGCGACGCGCGCCGTGCTCGAGCGCGAAATTCCCGCGATCCCGCAGGCGATGATCTATTACAGCTTGCAGATCACGCCGCGCGCGATGCTCTCCCGCGCCGTGGCCGGCACGAGAAGAAACAGCCTCATCCTGAACCTGCCGGGTTCGGAAAAGGCTGCGCGCGAAAACCTGAGCGCTGTGATCGGCGCGCTTGACCACGGCCTCAAGATGATCGCCGGCGGCGGTCACTGAGTAAAAAGCAAAAAAGTTCCCGCGTTCATACGCGGGAACTTTTTTTATATCCTTTGCAGGGGTATCGTGATCTCGGTGACGAATTTTTCCGTGTCGGTGGTGAAGCCGTAGTCGATGACTGTGATCTCGCGCGAAAATCCGGCGGCGGCATAGCCCTCCTCGCGGATGAACTGCATCAAGCGCCGGTACTGCGCGGGCGACTCGGCGTGGTGGCCGCGGAAGCGCACGCGCGCGCAGAGCGAGGCGGGCAGCTCGATGATATCGCCCGCAAAGCGGTCAGCCTCGTCAAGCACAAGAAACTCGCCGTCGTACTGCCCGAAGCTGCCTTCGTTCAGGTGCTCCTGCGACACGCTGAAGCCGACCTTGCCGAGGAAGACCAGCGCCTCGACCTGTGCGGCGGCAAGGCGGCTCGTGGAGAGCTCGAGCGCGGAGTAGTCCGGCGCGGTCAGTGCCGCCTCCATCCAGAAAAGGCGGAGGGCGGGAGAATGGATGAGCGTGATCTCGCCGAGCGGCGCATGGCGCACCTCGTGGAGCTGGCTGAGGCGCGCGTCAAGCTTGCGCTCGATGCGCTTGAGCTCCTTTTGCTTCTGCACGACGGCGGCCTTCTGCGCATGCAGCTTTTCTTCGATCGTCTCGACGTCGCGATTTTGCAGAAAATCGGCGATCTCGGTGAGCGGCATGTCCATCGCGCGCAGATACCGGATGGTGTTGAGCGGCTCGAACTGGCGGACGCTGTAGTAGCGGTAGTTCGTCGATGGGTCGACGTATTCCGGCGTGACAAGGCCGAGCGCCTCGTAGTGGCGCAGACTGCTCACGCTGAGATGGAAAATTTTTGCCATTTCACCGATGGAGAAAAGCTGGGGAAGAGCCATTTACGTTGCCTCCTGCGCACGTTTTTCCCGCCGCGTGAGGATGGCGTAGGCGATCACACAGACAAGGATGGAGAAAAGCGACCCCGCGGCGTTGGCAAGGCCCATGGGCAGCAGCGTCTGCGGGAAGTATTTGGACGCAAGGTATGCTCCCGGCACGCGTACGAGCAGGATCGAGAGCGAATTGTGCAGAAACGAGATGCCCGATTTGCCGCAGGCGCAGAAATAGCCGCTGAAGCTGAACTGCACGCCGGCGAAGAAGCTGTCCCAGATGTAGCCGCGCAGATACTGTCCGCCTGCGGCGGCGACGGCGGCGTCAGGCGTGAAGAGGCCGACGAGCGGCTCGGCGACGAATTGGATGAGGATGACGACCGCAATGCCGAACGAGCAGGCGATCATCGCGGCATAACGCAGTGTGAGCCTGGCGCGCTCGGGCTTGCCCGCGCCGATATTCTGCGCGCCGAGCGCCGAAACGGTCGAGAGCATCGACGACGGGATGAGGAAGAGGAAGCCTATGATCTTTTCGACGATGCCGACGGCGGCCGCGTCCGTCAGACCGCGGCGGTTGGCGATGATCGTGATAATGACGAACGAGACCTGGATGAAGCCGTCCTGCAGCGCGACAGGTACGCCGATCTGAAGGAGCTTGCCCATGACGGCGCGCTGCGGGCGAAAGTTCGTGCGATGGACGGAGATGAGCCTGCGCTTTACAATGACCGCGAGCGAGACGAGAACGCTCACCGCCTGCGAGAGCGTGGTGCCAAGCGCTGCGCCCGCGGGGCCGAGGTGCAGCGAGCCCATGAAGTAGTAGTCGAGCGCGATGTTGACGACGCAGGCCACGGCGATGAAGTACATGGGGCTCTTGCTGTCGCCAAGGCCGCGGAAGATCGAGGCGATGATGTTGTACGCCGTGATGAACGGGATGCCGATAAAGCAGATCGTGAGATAGGCGAGCGTGCCCTGCACGGCCTCTTCCGGCGTGGACATGATGGAGACGATCCCCCCGCGCAGCGCGAGCAGCAGCGCCGTCAGCGCAAAAGACAGCAGCATGAAGAGCGTGACCGTGTTGCCGATGGCGGAGGCGGTGCGCTTTTTGTCGCCGCCGCCGGTGGCCTGTGCGATGCTGACCGTCGCGCCCATCGCAAGGCCGACGAGCATGACTGTGAGCATGTGCATCACCTGCGAGCCGATGGAGACGGCGGTCGTGCTGGCAACGCCCTCGAACTGGCCGATGATGAAAAGGTCGGCCATGCCGTAGAGCGTCTGCAAGAAGTAAGAGAGCAGATACGGCAGCGAAAAGGACACGACGTTGCGGAAAACGCTGCCGGTGGTGAGATCGTTTTGCATCGGAAGGGACTCCTTATCAGTATTACCCTCGGCTGACAAGGGCAGACACGCTTTCCAGCGGCCCTGATAGGCGCTGGACGTCGTCATCGTCCTAGGCGGGCGCCAGCCCGCCGTCGTCCTCTTCCTCGCCAGCGCCCATCATTGCTCGCCGGAAAGTCCTTCGGAGTTTTTCGGGAGCGGAAGCGATGTTCGGCGAGGCTGACGAGGCAGCCGGGCTGGCGCCCGGCAACAAAGAAAACAAAGCTGACCGTTGTTTCGGCTCCGAAAAACCGTGTTTGCCCTTATCAACCGAGGGTAGCATGAAGCCATCATAAACTCTACAACAATTGTAGAGTCAAGCGCGACTTTTTCCGCGCGGGAAAAGGCTCAATTCCCCGCGTAGCCCAGCGCGGCGGAGAGCATTTGTCCCGCGGCGACGACCGCGCGCTCGGCGTGCGCAAACTCGTCCGAGTGCACGGAGCGGAACATCCCCAGCACGCTGACGACGTACTTGAGCGCGCCGCTGCCGGTGAACACCGGCGCGGAGATGGAGCGAAGGCCAATCTTGTATTCACCGCTTTCCACGGCGAAGCCGGCCTCGCGGCATGCGGGGAGCGAGGCGAGCAGCGCGGTTGCGTCCGTCTCTGTGTGGGGCGTGTAGGGCGTGAGCGGCGCGCGGGCGAGGAGATTCGCAGCCTCGTTCTCACTCATGCAGGCAAGGACGATCTTGCCCTGCGAGGTGCAGTGCAGCGGCAGCCGCGCCCCGGGCGCGGAGACGATGTGGAGGCTGTCGCGCCCCTCGGCCTGATCGAGGGCCACGATGTGCCCGTTTTCATAGGTGGAGAGCATGGCGGAGGCGCCGGTTTCCTCTGCCAGATGCTCGAGGTAAGGACGCGCGAGGGATGAGATGTTCCAGAACGCGCTGGCACGGCAGCCGTATTCAAAAAGGCGCAGGCCGAGGGCGTATTTGCCGTCGGCGTGCTGCGTGATGACGTCATAATCTCGCATGGTGGTCAAAAGGCCGAAGACCGTGCTCTTGGGCAGCCCTGTGCGTTCACTGATGGCCGTGAGCGTCATCGCCTCGCCCGCGTCGCTGAGCAGCTGCAAAAGCTCCATCGCCTTCGCCACGGAGCGGATGGTGTTGCCGTCAGTCATAAATCGGCCCTCCCGGTCAAAAATCGTTGCTTGTATTCTAAAAAATACTGCGGAAAAAGTCAAGATTACGATAATATAAAATTATAATTCGATATTATCGAACGAATTGATTGCAAGGAGGCGTTATCTTTGGTAGAATATCATGCTGTAACCTGCAAGAAAGAGGAGCTGCCAGATGCTGGATGCCTATCGGCGATCAATTACATATCTGCGCATCAGCATCACGGACCGCTGTAATTACCGCTGCCGCTACTGTATGCCGGACGGCGGCATTGAGAAGTGCGCACACGAGGAGATCTGCTCGCTCGAAGAGCTGCGCGACATGGCCGCCGCGGCGGTCAGGTGCGGTGTGAAAAAGATC
>CALAAN010000007.1 GCA_937884915.1 uncultured Oscillibacter sp. | reverse complement strand
CTCTACGCCGTTCGCTTTCGCCCATCTGCTCGCCGTCTCCCGGCGGCAGCCAAGCACCCGCGCCAGCGCTACGCCGTCCAGCAGGATACCTTCCTGCGCGATGATGGCTTTCTCGATCTCCTTGGCGCGTGCCATGCTCCAAACCTCACTTTCTCAGTTCTCGGCCTTGTTCTGTGCCGCGCGGCTTGCAACGATGGCGTTCACCGCAGCCTCGATGCGCTCCCGGCCGTTTTTCGGGGCACGACGCCCGTTCAGGATCATCGAGACATACGCTTTCGTTACGCCGAGCTGTTTTGCCACATCCGACGACGTGACGGAGTTGTTGTGCATCTTCCCGATGATGCGCCCTGTCCATGCTTCCGGCATTGCATTCCCTCCTTAAAATCTGATTTTTCTAATCAAAAACGGTTGCAAAAGTTAACCGGCCGTGCTACTATGTGCTTGGTTAGGTTCACATTGTTTCACTACCGCAGCGGATGCCGCTTGTGGCTGGTTTTTCGTTTCCGTTTTTAACTTATATGCCCATTATAGAGCGTACTTTCCGTACTGTCAAGCATTCTGGTGAACTTTCCGTACTTTTGTCATTCTGCACAAGAATGGGGTGCCGTACTTTGACAACTTTCTATTCGAGGTTCCTCGAAAAATGCAATGAAGTCAACAAAACGCCGTCTGCGGTTGTAGTTGCAATTGGGCTCAGTAAATCCGCCGTCACAAGGTGGAAAGCCGGTAATCTTCCGACAGACGCAACAATAGAAAAGCTTGCAGATTATTTTGGAGTTTCAAGCGAATGGCTGTCCGGTGAAGTGGCCGAGCAGGAAGCTAGACGCGAGAGAATTTTTAGAAATTTCACTCGGCTTTGCAACGAAAACGGAGTCACCGAGTTAGAAGCTCTACGCGCAATCGGAATTTCGTCAGATATTTCCTCTCAATGGATGGATAAGCAGGAGCTTCCTGTCGCTGCGCGCATTATGCTCGCAAAGCACTTTGGTGTTTCAACTGATGAATTTTACGCGAAAAAAAAAGAACAGCCCGCCACGTATGGCGGACTGTTCAGCCCATTGGACGCAAGGTGGTTCTCCCTCACGGATGAGGAGAAGCTACAGGCGTGGGAGTATATCGTGCAGTTGAGGGCGAAAAATGAAGAAAACAGCTAAATGGGAAAGCATTGACAAAAATTCGATTGCGTACAAGAAGAACATTGCACATCACGATCCAAACTCGCCCGAGAATGTCAAGAAGCGAAAGGTGGAACGTGCGAAAGCCCGAAAGGAATGGTTGTCAAAAAACTGGATCGGCCTTGCGGGGCTGATTGTCGCGATTATCGCAGTAGTAATATCACTTGTACACACAGGTTGACTACGTTCACCGCGAGAATTGCGACATAAAGTCGCTTGTCCGGGTTCATACTCCACCCCCCCTTAAAGGCTCGCACGGAGGAACGACGCTTCATAATCACGACCGCAATTGCAGCCGTGTCCGCGCTCGCTGCCATTGCAGCAGCAGTCCTTTCCCTCGTGGCTATCTATCACTGACGGACGTGGGTTTACAGACAGGTCGATGCGGACAGGCGTACACTTGCCACAGAAGCAGCGGAAAACGCCCGACCCGTCCCGGCCGCAGTGCTCACCTACTATGTGGTATGCCCACAGGTATTCCGGCGTGTCCTCTGCATCCTGCGTCAATTTCGCGGGGGCATGGGGTTTTTCTCGGCGCTCCCTCCGCACCCAGATCAGGGTGGAGACGACGGCAAGCGTCGTCCCAATGGCGGCTAAAATCACAGCGGTCAAAGCAAGCGGTGTTGTCGGGTTCATAATGGTCTCCTTTCACTCGTCGTAAACTTCTGTTCCATTATAGCCCGATTCCCGCCGCGCAATCAACTCGTCTATGTATCGCGAAAGCGCGGCCAACTCATCCGGGGTCAGCTCCTTGGATAAAGCAATCATCTTCAAGTCAAGTTCGTTCACGTACTCTGGTCGCTCCTTTCGTTAGCGTTTTTATTTATCTACGGTTTACCACTTTTTAACTGTTTTGTCAACAGCTTAATTTCTGTTTTTTATTATAGAAGATGTTGTGTCCAATAATCCGGACAGTTGAAACAAATGTTTGCTTATGGAGGTGTCGAGCATGGCAGAAAAGAAGTACCAGTATGTGAGGAAGACGTTTACCTTTGATGGTAGGCGCTACGAAGCGTATGGGAAGACTGAGGAGGAGGCCATCGAGAAGAAGATCGAGATGAAAAAGCGGCTAGAGGAAGGTGCTGCCGCCGAAAGCAAAAGTGCTACGGTTGATCAATGGTATGCTCGCTGGAAGGCTCTTTACAAGGACGAGCAGGGCATCACCGAGAAGAGCCTCAAAATGTACGACGAGAAGTACAATAAGTACATCAAGCCCGCCATTGGCAAAAAGAAAATCGCGAGCGTCACCGAAATGCACTTGCAGGCCATCATGAACGAGACGGCTGATATGTCGAAGTCTACCGCCCTGAAAGTGCGCATGGTGATTACCCAGATATTTCACAAGGCGTATCGGACGCGCTTGATCCCGTTCGACCCGTCCGAGGATTTGCAGATTGCAAAATCCACGACCGAGGGGAAACGTCGCTCGCTGACAGAGCGCGAGCGTGAGTTATTCCTCGAGGTCGCGCCCAATATTCCATGCAGTGAAATTCTGCTCGCCATGTACTATACAGGGATGCGGCCGGGCGAGCTCCGTGCCCTCACGTGGGACGACGTCGACTTTGAAGAGCACGAAATATCCGTCGACAAAGCCATCGAGAGTGGGACAAAGGATAAAGTAAAATCTACCAAGACGGACGCCGGTGTCCGGATCATCCCCATGCGGCCGCAGCTTGAGGAAATATTGCTAGGCATGGAAAAATCGCCAGATGACAATCTTGTGTTCCACAAGCAGAAGGGTGGGCGGCACACTGAATTTTCGCTCCGGCGGATGTGGACAAGGCTGCTCCGAGAAATGGATATTGCAAACGGAGCGACACTGTACCGAAATCATGTCGTCGAGTCGACACTTGCGGATGACCTCGTTCCCTACTGCCTCCGGCACACATTCTGCACGGACCTTGAAGACGCCGAAGTTCCGATCAACGTCGCAAAAACGCTCATGGGGCATTCAAGCATACAGGTTACCGCGAACACCTACACGCACTCAAGCAAAAGTACGCTCCACAAAAACATTCAGCTGCTGGAAGCAGATTCGGACGACGAAGAATAAAAATGTGGGAAATGGTGTGGGAAATTCATTTTCCAGTTTCAGAATCTCTAGTATTTATGCCGGTTTCAGCCCATAAGCATTTCGGAGACAGACTCCGTTTGCGGGGGTTCGAATCCCTCATCCCCTGCCAAGCTAAAAACCCGTCGAAAAGGCCAAAAAACCTAGTGTTTTAGGGCATTTCGGCGGGTTTTTTGTTATCTGCTGCAAAAAATAATTTCCAGTGGGTAGCATAAAATGTGACATTCCGTGACTATCAGGTGTGGGAAAACGCGTGGGAAATTTGACGCAAGGTGTGGGGCATGATATAATAACTGCGTTCCAAACCTCCCTTTATTGGGCTTTCACACATCTCCATTTGTTGCCCCCTCTTTCGTTTTCGTCCTTTCATTCGCAAAGCAAACGCGCCGCCCATGCCATAGGGGCGGCGCGTTTGCTTTATATTGCGGCGATTTTGCGCATCACGCTGGCGTACACTCTGGGGTTGGCCACGCTGAGCGTGTCCATGAGCTCATCCATGATAGCCCAGAGCTTGCCGTAGTCCTTGCCGGAGATTGCCGCCATGAAGTCGCTGCCCACGGAGACGGGGCCGACGTCGTATGAGTACGCTTCGGCGCGCGGGGCGCTCTCATTGAGCTTATCCCGGATAATGTACAGGTCGGCCAGCTTCGCGCAGCTTGAAAAGGTCGTTTCCTTGTTTTCAAGCTCGTCAATCGCGCGGTCGATCTCGCTACGGTCGATCATGGGGCCAACGCCCCCTTCAGCCGTTCTCGATCTGCTCGCGGCAGCGGCGAATAGCGTCGCGCTCCTTATCGGTGCTTGCGTCGCGCTCCATGCGGTCGAGATGCTCAATCATCTGCTCCCTACCGTCGCCGCGGCTATACATCACGCGGCCGTCGCGATAGCGGCTGTCCCGGCTGTAGTGGCCGCGCACATAGTGCGTGCCGCGCCGTCCGGCGTAGCTGCTGCCACGATTGTAGGAGCCGCTGGCTTCCCACTCGCCGTCACTGCTGTACCCGCCGTCCAGCGCCTCGATCTTGTCGATGTTTTTGATCGTGTCCGTGAGCTTATGCACGGTGTCGAGATCCCCGGCGCTCATTTCGCCCTTGCGCGCGATCTCGTCGAGCTCCTCGCAGAGCATATCACGCAGGGTATACATAGCTTCCATGCTCATTTTCTTCCCTCCTTAGGCCTCACGCTCGGCGATAAGATTGGCGTTAGATACCGTGATCGCCTGCGTGCTCGTGTTTTCTGCCGCCACAGTCAGGCAGCAGCCGCGCGGCACCTCCACAAAGGCCGCGACGTAGACGTTAAAGAGATTTTCCACCGCGGCGGGCGTGACGACGGCCGTCGCACTCGTCAGCGGCTCTCCGTTGATCGCCAGCGCGATGGAGATCGCTTCCACCGTGCCGCCGGTCGGGATGGAAATATTCGCGCCGAAAGAGACTTTGTAGCGTGCCTTGCACTGCTGGGTGAGGCCACGAAGCGTAACGATGCCCGCGCCCTCTCTGTGCACGATGCACGCTTTCCCGGCGACAGCCGTTTCAGTCAGTGGGACGTTCTGACCAACTGCGACGGTCACGGCGCTCGCATTCGTAAATTCTGCCAATTCGATCATCCTTTCATCAAAAAGCGGCGAGGCAATGCCCCGCCGCTTGTGTTAGTTTCGGCTCGGGGCCGACCATTTTGCCGGTGTCGGCAAAAAGCTACTCGCTATGGATTTGTCAGGCCGTGCAGCAGCCGTAAGCCGCCGTACCCGCCCACGGGTTACACGACTGATAGCTTGGAATCGGCGTCGGCCGAAGCGTGCTCACGAGGTACGTGTTCTGCGCCGCCTGAGACGCCGCCAGCTGCGCCGCAAAGAGCTGCTGGTTCTGCTCGGCGATCTTCGCGTCCTTTGCCTCGATGCGCTGAGCGGTCAGAGCGTCGAGGATGGCGCGGGTATTGGAGTTCTGGTTCTCAATGAGGTCGCGCGTGCCCGTCTGCATGAGGTTACGCGTCTCGCAGCTCTGAGTCGCAAGGTTGTAATTTACGCCCTGAATGGCCTCACGCGTCTCGCAGCAGCAATTCTGCGCCTGCATCTGCATTGCGCTCAGCTGCTGCATAAGGGATGCCTGCTGATTCGCGCGGCTGATCTCCGCCGACATAAAGCCGTTGCTCATCCCCTGCTGCACGCCGTTGATAAGCTGTGCCTGCGCGTAGAAGCCGTCGCACAGGCCGTTGTTTACGCCGTCGAGCTTGCGCTCGAGGTTCGCAAAGTCAGACGTGAGCACGTAGCCGTCAACGACGCCGCCGGAGTTCCCACCGCCGAAGCCGTTACCTCCCCAATTTCCGCCCCAGCCACAGAACGCGAAGAGAAATAAAATAATGATCCAGATCGCGCCGCCGTCGCCAAAGCCCCAGCCGCTGTTGCCGCCATTGGTAACAGCCGCGATGTCGGCAGGGGTCATCTCGCTAGTAGTCAGACTCATTTTGTTGTCTCCTCTCAAAATATTATCAAAATGCGGCCGCATCCTGATTACTTCATAAGGCTCTGAAAAGCCGTCGCTGCCTGTTGCAGCTGGTTCAGCTGCTGCTGAGAGATTTTGCCGCTCTGCACGAGCTTTTCTACCTCCGCTTTGGGATCCCCTTGAAAGCTCTGCCGGAATTGCTGAAATTGCTGCATCAGCTGCTGGAAATTGCCCAACTGGCCCGGAAGCCTACCGCCGCCGAGGGCCTGAAAAAGAGGGTTAGCCATCCTGTTCAGCCTCCTTCGTGCTCTTCTTCGCCGGTTTCGCTGCCATGGCCTCAAATTTCGCCGCCAGCGCGTCAAACTCCTGCCGGGTCACGTACTCGGGTGCGGGAGCTGTTGAGGGCGCGGAAGCCGGTTTTTGTGCGCGCTCCGTGTAGTCGATGATCCGCATTGACGGCATACCGGAGCTGTCGCACGATTTGAGGTAGATTGTCGAATTTTCGCTGTCCCAGAGGGGGACGGTGTTGCCCGGAGCCACCATATAGCTTTTAGCTCCTGCCTCGCCCTGCACCCAAATCATGCCGGTCTGCGCCTGCTGGCTCGGCTGCTGCCGGAGTTGCGCGAGGTTGTCCGGCATTGGAGCCGGGTAGTACGGATTCTGATAGCCTCCAAAGTACGGATATCCGCCCATTTCAAGTCACCCTTTCCCAGTAGTAAATCGCGGTCTCGCCGCCGCTGTCCCACGTATCGAAATAATCGCCGCCGTCGGCCGCCACCACGTGGGATTGCAGCGCGACGACATACGGTCCGCCCGGATGATCTCGTACGAAGTCCTCGACGGTGTAGCACTCCGGGCACGTGTCCGGCAGCGCGCGCCGCTGGAAACCATTCCGTTTGAGGTACGCGCCCCACACGGCATTTGCGCTCGGGAGGTCGCAAAGCTCCATGCCTACCAAGCACAGGCCCATATACGTCTCGTCCCACGTCTGCCCAAGGGCTTTGCAAAGTGCCCGGACGGTGCAGTCTCCCACCCTCGCCGCGACGGGGTTCGGATTATACGGCCGGTACATCACGCCACCTCAGCGCAGGACTCGCAGACGGTTACGATGTGCTCCAAAAGCTCCGGGCTCGAACTAAAGAAGCTTGCCAGCGCCTCCGCCTCGTCCTCCGGGATGTTCGCGGCAATGAGCCGCTCGAAGTATGTCATTTCCTGCACCGCCTTTCTCTTACAGGAAAATGGTAACAAAAAAAGGCCCGCCGCATGGCCAAGGCAAGGCCAAACGACGGGCAGATAAAAGCAAAAGCGCCGCCTGGTTACTCAGACGGCGCTTTGCTCCTTATGGAGTGCAATATGTTTTTCACGGTTCCGCGGCTGACGTACATTTCGGCGGCGATGTCCTCGATCTGCCAGCCTCGCTTGTAGTACAGCCGGAATACCTTCCTTTCACGGTCGGAGAGATACGGGCATGCTTCCATGCGCCGAAGCTCCGACACAGTGTACCGGTATTTCATTTGATGCCCTCCGAGGGCGGAAAAGCGTTCCAAACCTCCCGCCCGGTTATTTTTTGAGATACTGCGCGCTCGCGTACCCCGTCTTCCCGCTCTGGGTCTTGACGTAGTACCACACCGCGCCACTCTCTGATTCCTTGCAGTAGTACCCGTACCACGTTACGGTTTTCCCGCACGCCACGGTCTCCTGCACCGCGCCGTCGATGGGCGCTTTTCTAACGTTCAAGCCGGTCTTCGCCGTGACGGTCAGCTTCACGCCCGTCCCGCAGCCGGATTCCCGCTGCATCGGCTCGACGCGGCTTTTCGCGGCCTTTTTCGTCAGGTAGCTGCCCGTTCCGCCCTTGACCCAGATGCCGAGCTTGCCGCGCACTTTACGCCCCTGCTCGTACAGCTTCGTCGGCGTCACGACCGCCGTGGAGCCGCCGCCGTCGAAATTGACGGCCGTCTTGTACCCCAGCGCGATAATGCCGGAGGCGAACTGCTCGAGCGTCACGCCGTTTTTCGACGTCGCCCAGACGATGGCACAGCGCTTGTCGTTCCACGCAAACGCAGTCCGCGCCCTCGCGCCGGTCAGCCCGGCAGGAACAGTGTCAAACGCCTTTTTGCCGTCTCTCACGAGCATCGGATATGTCCCGAGCCAGTCTGCCGCATCAATGTTGTTCATGTAGCTCAGAACGGGCGTTTTGCCCAGTTTGAACGCCACGCCGAGCGTCTGCGGCACGTACTGCGCCTTGCCGTCATGCACGACGCCGGAGGCAGGTGCATAGGTTTTCATGTTGAAAAGCTCCGCGTTGCAGATCGCGTCCGGCGTCCTGCCGCTCCATGTCTTTCTCTGCGCCGCCGCCGTGACCGTCTCACCATTCCCGTTCATAGGAATGTAGCCGATGTGGTCGATGTTTTCCAGCGGCACGCTGTATTCTTCAATTTTCACAGCGTCCTCCTTTCCGGCAATGGCGCGGGCGATGGCGCAGCAGATGCCGTTCACATTGCCGCGCCACAGCTCCATATCGTCCGCGTCGTCCAAAAAGCAGATTTCCAGAAGATTCGCCTTGACGCCCGCCCGCGCCGCTGTGTTGATGACGGCCAGATTCCCGGATTTCGCCGACCGCCGCTTAAACCCGCATCCGGCCGCAGCGTCGAGGATTTTGTCCTCGTAGCCCGATTTTTCGCCCGCAGAAGGGTAAAAAATTTCGACGCCGGTCGTTTTGCCGTCGCCGCTTAAATCGTTCGCGCCCGCGTTGAAATGGAGCTCGAGGACGTAGTCGTAGTTTGTGAAGTTTGCCCGCTTCTTGAGCTGGCCGTTCTGGTAGTCATAGTAGGCGTTCCGGCTCTCGTCGTACTGGTCTGCCGTTGCGTACATGTTGAGGACGTCGCAGAGATAGTCCGACGCGATTCTTGTCTGCTCCGCTTCCTTGTACTGCGTTCCGTTGATCTTCGCCACGGCTCCGGGGTCGCCGGAGCCATGGCCAGCAATGATGAGGATTTTCATTCCTTCACCGCCTGCGTCCCGAAGTAGAACGCGATGACCGTCGTGAAGATCGTCATGAACTGCGTCTCGGAAAGTCTGCCAAGCGCCGCCAGCGCCGCAAAAACGCCGGTCAGCGTCAGCGTCACGAGGCTCTTGACGGTCAGCAGCTTTACAAGCCGGTCGATGAGCTTATTCATGGCCGTAAAAATAGCGCTTGACGGCGTTGTCCGTCTCGCCGGGCTTCACAGTGCGCTGGAGGTCACGGACGTAGTCGGTAAATTCCTGATACTCCGCCAGCTCTGCGCCGCCCTCACCGACGTCCCAGCCCATGCGATGGGCGTACTCGTAGGACGCGTCGCCGACGTCCATGTTCAGCTCGTCGCCGATCTTCGCAATCTCGAAGCGGCCTTTATGGAAGCGGTTTTCTTCGTAGTTCTTCTTATCCATGGTATATCCTCCTTAATTTGCCCTTTTCAGGGGTAATTTTTTGACTTCGTGCATGACGACATCCGCGTCCCCGTTCCCGCCGAGGCCGTTGTGGTAGCTCTCGTGCATGGCGTTGAGGATCCTGCGGTCGTCAAAGTCGATCTCCCCGGCCTCGATGTACTTCTGGCCGAGATACCGGATGCGGTCAAGCATCACGATCTTCTGCGATTCGCACAAGGCTAAAATCTTCGCGTCGCGCGTTTTCTCTGCCTCC
>CALAAN010000006.1 GCA_937884915.1 uncultured Oscillibacter sp. | reverse complement strand
AACGCGGCAACGCCGCGCGCAGGGCAGTGCAATCGGCAAGCATTGCAGCTCTTCGAGCTGCTCGCTTGCAATGTCAAAAACCTTTCTCTTGGGGGATTTAAAGGGGGCTATTCTCTTTTGTGAAAGAGAATAGCCCCCTTTGCCTCGTGCAGCGCCAACGGCGCTGCTTCCCCCCGCGGCAGAGGTGCCGCAACCCCCTTCGCACCTGTGCGAAAAAGCGATACCCCTTTGGGGCACAAAAAAAGAGGGGCTTTCGCCCCTCTTTTCAGTTACGCACATAGTCGATATATTGAAACTTGAGCCCGTTTTCTTCGAAAACCTCGCTCTCCGACTCGATATGCCAGTCGGGGTTGTCGTCGAGGTTGGGGAAAAAGCTGTCGGCGTCCGGATCTGCGTCGACCTTGGTGACGTAGACGCGGTCGCAGCGGGAGAGGAGCGCCATGTAGACGCTGGCGCCGCCGATGACGATGGCATCGTCGCCGGCGAGGGCGACGGCCTCGGCAAACGAGTGGGCGATCTCCGCGCCGGGGACATCGAGGTCGCCGTGGGAGAGGATGATATTGCGGCGATCCTTGAGGGGCTTGCCGCCGGGGAAGGTGTCGAGGGTCTTGTGGCCGAGGATGACGGTTCTGCCGACGGTGAGGGAGCGGAAACGCTTGTGGTCGGCGGAGATGCGGAACAGCAGCGCGCCGTCGCGGCCGATGCCCCAGCTCCGGGAAACGCAGACGATTGCGGTCATAATATGAACTCCATGGCTTTCTCTATAAATTTTGCCGGTGCGAACGCTCAGACGGCAATGGGGATCTTGTCTTCGAAGGGACTGAACCGATAGTTTTCCAGCCGGACGCTGTCGGGGGTGAAGGCGTAAAAATCCGTCACGGCGGGATCGAGGGTGAATTTCGGGGCGGGGTGCTCCGGCTCTGCGAGCATCTTTTCGATGATGGGGATGTGGCGGTCGTAGATGTGCGCGTCGGCGATGACGTGGACGAGCTCGCCGGCTTTGAGACCGGAGACCTGGGCGAACATGTGGACGAGCACCGCGTACTGACAGACATTCCAGTTGTTGGCGGCGAGCATGTCCTGCGAGCGCTGGTTCAGGATGGCGTTCAGCGTGCCGTTTGAGACGTTGAAGGTCATGGAGTAGGCGCAGGGATAGAGGTTCATGTCGTGTAAGTCCTCGAAATTGTAGAGGCTCGTGAGGATACGGCGCGAGGCGGGGTTGTGCTTGAGGTCATAGAGCACGCGGTCGACCTGATCGAACATGCCCTCCTTGTACCGGTGCTTGACGCCAAGCTGATAGCCGTAGGCCTTGCCGATGGAGCCGGTTTTGTCCGCCCAGGCATCCCAGATGTGAGAGGAGAGGTCGCGGACGTTGTTGGACTTTTTCTGCCAGATCCAGAGAAGCTCGTCCACCGCGCTTTTGAGGTAAGTGCGGCGCAGCGTAAGGATGGGGAACTCTTTCTGGAGATCGTAGCGGTTGACAAGACCGAATTTTTTGATCGTGTGGGCGGGGGCGCCGTCCTCCCAGTGGGGACGGACGGCGAGGTCGTCGTCGCGCACGCCGTTTTGGAGAATGTCGAGGCAGTTGGCGCGAAAGACCTGATCGGCGTAGCTCATGGGCGCGCCCTCACTTGGCCTGGCAGCCCGCGGCGCGGACGGCGGCGAGCGCCAGCTCGAGCGTCGGGTCGACGTTGGGGTAATCGAGATGGTAGATGTCGAACGCGGGGGGGAGCTCGGTGCAGCCGAGAATCAGGACCTCGGCTCCGCGGGCGAGCAGATGCTCGCAGGCAGCGCGGAAGGCGGCCGCGTCATGCGTGAGGTCGCCGGCCTTGACGCCGTTGTAGATGATGTCCATGACGGCGGATTGATCTTCGGCGTTGTCGGGGGTGAGAAGCTCGACACCGCTGCCCTCGAACGTGCGCTGGTAGATGCCGGTTTGGACGGTGCCGTCGGTCGCGAGGAGACCGGCGCACTTGACGCCGCGGGTCTTGAGCGCGTCGCGCGTGATGGCGATCATGTGCAGAACAGGGATGGAGACGGACGCGGCGACTGCGTCGTAGAAATTGTGCGCAGTGTTGCAGGGCATAATGAGAAAGTTCGCGCCGATGGATTCGAGGCGCTTCGCGCTCTTGACCATTTCGGGCACGGGATCGGGACCGCCGTGGAGAAGGGCGGCTGTGCGGTCGGAAATGTTGGTATTGGAGTCGATGCACACGCGGGGATGGTCCTGATCGCAGGAGGCAACGGTGTGCAGGGTGATCTTCTGGAAGAGGTCGGCGGTGGCGAGTGGGCCCATGCCGCCGAGGATGCCGATGACCTTTTTATCACTCATGGAGCAGGCCCTTTTCCTTCTTCTCGAGCAGCTTCTGATCGTGGTTCGGAAGCGCAGCGAGCTCACGGTCGCGCAGGATGATCTTCTTGAGACCTTCGACGGCGACCTTGACGGAGGCGGAGGTGTCCTCGCTCATGTCCTGATCGAGGCCGGCCTTTTCACGCTCCTGGTTCCAGACGACGTGGAAGCAGGAGCCGCAGCGGCAGCCGAGCGCGGAGGCGACGACGAACATCGCGGCGGACTCCATTTCGCTCGCCTTGACGCCAAGGCGCTTCCAGCTTTCCCACTTTTGCAAAAGCTCGTAGTAGACGGGGCTCTTTTCCGGGGAGTGCTGGCCGTAAAAGCTGTCCTTGCACTGGACGACGCCGGTGTGGGTGCAGTAGCCGAGCTCTTCGGACGCCTGACGCAAGGCGAGAGTGATATCGAAATCGGCGACGGCGGGGAACTCGATGGGCGCGTACTCGAGCGAGGTGTGCTCGTAGCGGATGGCACCGGTGGCGACGACGATGTCGCCGGACTTGACGTTTAGGTCAATGCCGCCGCAGGTGCCGGTGCGGATGAAGGTGTCGGCACCGAGCTGGTGCAGCTCCTCCATAGCGATGGAGGCGGAGGGGCCGCCGATGCCGGTGGAGCAGACGGAGACCTTTTCGCCGAGCAGCGTGCCGGTATAGGTGGTGTATTCACGGTTCTGCGCGACGAGATGGGCATCGTCGAACAGAGCGGCGATGGAGGGGCAGCGGCCGGGGTCGCCGGGCAGGATCACATAGCGGCCGACCTCGCCCTTGGCGCAGTGGATATGATAGAGACGTTCCAGTTCATGCATGATGACAGCGCTCCTTATCTATAAAATTATTTAAGACAATTATATCAAAGGAGAGAATTGGACGCAAGAGTGCAGACGGAGAGATATGAGCAAAAAGGGGGTTGCGCTTTGTGCATGAGGCAGATTATAATGAGGCAACAAAAATGCGAAAAGAGGATATTTTATGAGCTACAAAGCAGTTCTTTTTGATATGGACGGGACGCTGCTCGACACGCTGGAGGACTTGTGCGACAGCACGAATCATGCGCTCCGTCAGATGGGCTATCCGCCGCGCGGTATCGAGGAGATCCGCCGCTTTATCGGCAACGGGGCGGAAAAGCAGATCCGCCGAGCCGTGCCGGAAGGGACGAGCGAGGAAAAGATCATGGAGACGCTCGCGGCGTTCCGCGCGTACTATCAGGACCATTGCCAGATCAAGACGAAGGTGTACGACGGGCTGCTGGACATGCTGAGCGAGCTGAAAGAAAAGGGTGTGAAGATGGCGGTCGTG
>CALAAN010000005.1 GCA_937884915.1 uncultured Oscillibacter sp. | reverse complement strand
ACGCTGCGCGACCTTGCCGCGCTGTGCGATATCTTCTACATCGGCGGCACGAAATGCGGCGCGCTGCTCGGCGAGGCGGTCGTCATTCCGCAGCCGGGACTCATTCCGCACTTTTTCACCATCATCAAGCAGCACGGCGCGCTGCTCGCCAAGGGGCGGCTGCTGGGTCTCCAGTTCGACACGCTGTTCACCGACGGGCTCTACGAGCGCATCGGCGCAGACGCCATCCGCTACGCCGACATCATCCAGCGCGCAATGGCGGAAAACGGCTATTTGCCCTGTTTTTCCTCCCCGACGAACCAGAGCTTCTGCATCGTGAGCGAGCCGCAGCGCAAAGCGCTCGCCGAGCGCGTGGACTTCTCCGTCTGGGAGCAGTACGACGAAACGCACAGCATCATCCGCTTTGCCACGAGCTGGGCGACGCGGGAAGAGGACGTGAACGCGCTCTGCCGCATCCTGCGCGAGTGCGCCGCGCGGGAAAAGGCGGCGTCCTGAAAACGTAGCGATCATCAAAAAAGAGCTTTCTCCGCTCGGAGAAAGCTCTTTTCGTTTCGTTGTGCTGTGCTCAGTTCTTTTTCATCAGCTGCTCATCCTGCTGCAAAAGCTGCTGCGTGATGATATCGAGCTGACGGTGCTTGGCCATGCGATCGGCGATGTTGTTCTGCACCAGCTCGGACTCCTGATGGCCGCGGAAGGACAGCTTGAGCAAAATCGGCGTCAGGATCGTGCCGCAGACGACCGTGATGACGACCGGCGTCATCATCGCCGCCGACAGCACGCCCATCGAAAGGCCGCGGTTGGCGACGATCAGCGCGACCTCGCCGCGGCAGGCCATGCCCGCGCCGACCTGAATGCTCTCGCGCGTGGTGAAGTGGCATGCCTTGGCGCCAAGGCCGCAGCCGAGGAGCTTCGAGATGATCGACACGAGCAGCAGCAAAATGGAGAAGACGACCATGCCGCCCGTCAGGCCCGTGATCTGCACGTTGATGCCGATGCTTGCAAAGAAGACCGGCGTGAGCAGCAGGTAGCCAAGGGGGTTGTACTTCGTCTGAATATAGGTGCCCTTCGGCGTGCACGCGACGGCGAGGCCCGCAGCGTAAGCGCCCGTGATATCGGCCACGCCGAAGAACTCCTCGGCGCAGTAGGCCATCACAAGGCACAGGACAAAGGCGAACACGGAGTTGCGGTGGCTGGCCCAGCCGTGCTGACGCTTGAGCATCCAGCAGAAAATGCGGTTCGCACCAAAGCCGACGGCAAAGGCAAAGGCGAAGAAGCCCACGATCTTGAGGAGCACCATGCCGATGCTCTCGTCGCCGCCTGCAAGGCTGCAAACGAGCGTCAGCGCGATCAGGCCGAGCACATCGTCGATGAGCGCGGCGGCCAGAATCGTGTTGCCGACCTTGGTTTCGAGCTTTTTCATCTCCTTGAGCGTTTCGACCGTGATGCTCACAGACGTGGCCGTCAGGATGGTGCCGATGAAGATATTCTCAATAAAGCCGGTGCTCTCGATGAGGCCGAGCTCATCCGCGCCCCAGGCAAGCGCCGTGCCCATCAGGAACGGCACGACCACGCCAAGGACCGCGACCATGAAGCCCGCCTTGCCGCTGTGCTTGAGCTCGTTGACGTCCGTGCCCATGCCGGCGGAGAACATCAGCACGATGACGCCGAGCTCGCTGAGCTGCTTGGTGAATTCCGTTTCCGAAAGAAGGCCAAGGCCCGCGGGGCTGAGGATCAGGCCCGCGATGAGCGCACCCACGACCTGCGGCATTTGCAGCTTCTGCGCGACAAGGCCCAGAATTTTGGTGCTCAGCAGGATCAGCGCAAGATCCAGCAAAAAGTGATACGACATGTTGATTTCCTCCCAAACTCTCTGATCTCTATCCAAATTCTTCTGTTTCATTTCGCGAGGCTCTATTCTATCTTCTTTTTTCTTTTTTCAACAGGCAGAATCACCAAGGAAATGGTAGAATTTTCGCATGGCTCTGACGAAAATGCAATATATCTTTCATTTTTAATGTAAAACCGCCGACGCGATTCCGTTTCCATAGCTGTTTCGGAAAAAAGCAGGCAGAAATCCGTCGTTAAGAAGCCGCGAAATATGGACAGTTTCATTGAATTTCTCTATGATTCGGGTGGATATCATCAATATTGTCCGCTTACCGCGAACATTTTGCCACGTACAGCGATTTTGCATGCTTTCCTGCATTTTGTACATTTCTGTCCTGCGATGCGCCGCCCCCCCTTGCCGCAGAAGCGCGGGCGTGGTAAAATCGGCCTTGCGACATTGACAAAGGAAAGGACGAGCCATGAATCAGAAAGAACTCAACGAACTGCGCCGGCGCTTCCGGCTCGATAAGAATAATTTCAGCCGCGTGTACGGCTGTTACGTGAACTCCAACCGCGAGATCATCGCGTGGGTCGACACCTCGATGGGCCTCATGCGGCAGGAGGAACAGGAGATGTACTTAGGTCTCTTAAAAAAGTCCCTCTCCGGCACGCTCGGCAAGAACCTCATCGACGTGGTATTCTCCACGCAGCAGGTCGCCGACAGCGACGAGCACCGCCTCTTACAGACGCTGCGCCAGACGGAGCTCAAGGACCCCGCCTCGCGCGAAACGCTCTGCCGCCAGATCATCGACTGTATCGACATGGGCGAGACGAACTATCTCATTCTCCTTGCCGCCGACGCCTACGACGTGCCGCACCGCAGCAGGGACGACGAGCTTCAGGCCGACGCCTCGAGCGAGGTCTTCAAGTATTTCGTCTGCTCCATCTGCCCCGTCAAGGCCCCGACGCTCGAGCTGCGCTATGACCTCGACCAGAGCGAATTCCACTCGAGCTCCACGGGCTACATTGCGGTCTCTCCCGAGCTCGGCTTCCTCTACCCCGCGTTCGACAACCGCTCGGCGAACATTTACAATGTGCTGTTCTACTCGAAAAACGCCGCGGAGATCCATCAGGAGGTCATCGATGCGCTGTTCCACGTCGATCCGCCGATGTCCGCCGAAGAGCAGAAGAATGCCTTCGGCTCGGCACTCGCCGACGCACTCGACAAGGATTGCAGCTACGATGTTGTCCAGTCCGTGCACGAGCAGATCAGGGCGCGCATTGAGGACCACAAGGAGAGCAAAGACCCCGAGCCGTTCGAAATGACGGCGGGCGACGTGGGCGGCATCCTTGCCAACAGCGGTGTGAACGACGAGCAGATCGCGGCGTTCCAGCGCGAGTGCGACGAGCAGTACGGCGAAAACGCCGCGCTGAACCCGAACAACATCATCGAAAGCAAGAAGTTCGAGATCACGACCCCCGAAGTTAAAATCTCCATTGCACCGGAGAACAGCTACATGATCGAGGCGCGCGTCATCGACGGGCGCAAATACCTCCTCATCCCCGCCGACGACGGCGTGGAGGTCAACGGCATCGGCGTGAACATCCCCGGCCTTGCGAAAGAGGAATAAGAAAAAAAGGAGAGAAGCCACAGCTTCTCTCCTTCTCTTTTTGACCATTTACGCCTTGCTCTTATAGAGGTCGGCGATGATGTCGGCACACTTGTCGATGCCGAGCTCGCCGCTGTCGAGCGTGATGTGGTAATTCTGCGCGTAGCCCCACTTCATGTTCGTGTAGAAGCGGTGATAGGCCGCGCGGCGCTTGTCCTTGTCGCGCAGGCGCTGCTCGGGCGACTGCTCGCGCTCGCCGTAGACCTCGACGATGCGCTTGGCGCGGAACGCCATATCCGCGTGGATAAAGACCTTGAGGCACTTGGCCTTGTCCTGCAAAATGTAGTCCGCGCAGCGGCCGACGATGACACAAGGGCCCTTTTCGGCAAGCTCGCTGATGACGCGGCACTGAATTTCCCATAGGATGTCCTCGTTCGTCGGGCCGAACGCGCGGTTCGAGAGCGCCGAGGCGAGGAAGCCGCCGGGCGTGTACTCGCCCGCCTCCTTGACGTAATTTTCCGCAAAGCCGCTCTCCTCGGCGATCTTCTGGATGAGTTCGGAGTCGTAGCAGGGAATGCCGAGCTTTTCGGCAACCTTTTTGCCGACCGTGCGGCCGCCGCTGCCGAATTCACGGCTGATGGTGATAATCTTGTTCATAATACAGTTGCTCCTTCCGTATTGAGTTCCCGATACGTTTTTACAATCATAACCGCCGCGATGACGAATGTCAACACATCCGACACCGGCATGGAGTACAGCACGCCGTCAAGGCCGAAAAAGCGCGGCAGCAGCAGCGCAAAGCCCACGCCGAACACGACCTCGCGGATCATCGAGAGCATCGTGGACGAGAATGCTTTGCCCACGGCCTGCAAAAAGATGAAGCAGGCCTTATTGACGCAGGCGAGCACCATCATGCAGAGATAGGTGCGGAACGCCTTGATCGCAAAGTCCGTATAGTAGCTGCTCTCGTTCGCAGCGCCGAAGATAGCGATGAGCTGACGCGGAAAGCCCTCGGCCAGAACGAGCGCGACGGCGCCGACGATCGCCTCGCAGAGCAGGAGCTTTGTAAAGAGCTCGCGCACACGCATCTTCTTCCCCGCGCCCATGTTGTAGCCCACGACGGGGATGCAGCCCGCCGCCATGCCAACGACAATGGAAATGACGATCTGGAAGAACTTCATCACGATGCCGACGACGGCCATCGGGATCTGCGCGTACTGCTCCTGCGAAAAGATCTCATCCAGCGCGCCGTACTTGCGCAGCATGTTGTTGATGGCCGCCATCGCCGCGACGAGACTGATCTGCGAGAGAAAGCTCGTGATGCCAAGCGTCAGCATCCGCGCACACAGGCTTGCGTGCAGGCGAAAATCTCCCTTTTCCGGTTTGACGGTCTTCATGCGGCAGAGGTACCACACCGCGAGCGCCGCCGTGACGATCTGTCCCAGAACCGTGGCGACCGCCGCGCCCATCATACCCCACCGGCAGGCAAAGATAAAGATGGGGTCTAAAATGATGTTGATCAGCGCGCCCGCAAGCGTGGAGATCATGGCAAATTTAGGGTCGCCGTCGGCGCGGATGACAGGGTTCATCGCCTGACCAAACATATAGAACGGGAT
>CALAAN010000004.1 GCA_937884915.1 uncultured Oscillibacter sp. | reverse complement strand
ACAGACTGCCAATGTGCGGGGTCAAGGGGCAAGGCCCCTTGCGTTCTCTTGGGGGTCAAAGGGGGCCATTCTCTCACGTGAGAGAATGGCCCCCTTTATTTCGTGCAGCACCCGCGGTGCTGCTTTTCTCTTTCCGCTGTGCGGAAAACTCACATCATATCCTTGATATGGGACAAACGGTCCAGCGCGGCGTACAGCGTCTCATCCTTCTTCGCAAAGTGCAGACGCACGATATTGTTGATCGGCTCATTGAAGAACGAGCTGCCCGGCACGGCACCGACGCCGGCCTTTCTCGCCAGCTGTTCGCAGAAGTCGACATCGCTCTGGCCCTTCTTGAGATACGGGGAGATGTCTGCCAGCACGAAGTACGTACCCTCGGGATCGGTGAAGGGAATGCCGATATCGCGCATGCCCTCGGTAAAGATCTTCTTCATGTGCGCATAGTGCGCGCCAAACTCATCGTAATAGCTCAGCGGCATGTTGAGGCCGACGACGGCGGCCTCCATCAGCGGGGACGGGCAGCCGACGGCGTTGAAATCGTGGTACTGGCGGATGCGAGCCATGATGTTCTCCGGCGCGATGGCATAGCCCAGGCGCCAGCCGGTGACAGAGTAGGTCTTGGAAAGCGACGAGCAGGAGACCGTGCGCTCCCACATGCCGGGGATGCTGTTCATGTAGACGTGCTTGCGGCCGTCGTAGATGATGTGCTCATACACCTCGTCCATGATGGCGTAAACGTCGTAGCGGATGCAGAGGTCGGCGATGGTTTTGAGCTCTTCCTCGGTGAAGACCTTGCCGCTCGGGTTCGAGGGGTTGCAGATGATGATGGCCTTTGCGCCGCCGCGGAACGCGTCTTCAAGCACGTTCGGGTCAAAGGAAAACGTCGGCGGGTTCAGGGGGACGAAGACCGGCTCGCAGTCGGCCATGATGACCTGCGCGCGGTAGTTTTCGAAAAATGGGGAGAACATCACGACGCGGTCGCCCGGATTCGTCAGGGCGAAGAGCGTGTCGACCATCGCCTCGGTCGAGCCGATGGTCGCGACGATCTCGGTCTCAGGGTCGATAGTGCGGCCCATGAAGTGGCCGCATTTGCGCGCGATGGCCTGGCGGAAATTCGGCGCGCCCATCGTGATGGGGTACTGGTGGGGGCCTTCGTGGCTCACGACCTCGAGGCGATCCATCATCTCCTTGGGCGGGTCAAAATCGGGGAAGCCCTGCGCCAGGTTGATCGCGCCGCATTCGTTGGAGATTCGGGTCATTCTGCGAATGACGGAGTCGGTAAAGTGCTGGTTTCTTCTGCTCATTTCCTGCATGGGTGTGTGCCGTCCTTTCCGTTGCGGTCAGTGCGGAACACGCTCGCAGAGCCGCGATAAAGTGAAGTTACTTTTATATTACATGAAGATGAGAAAATGTCAAGTATCACAATGAACAATGCGACGAAGTTCGACGCTTTGTCACGATAAAGCAGGAACGCGGCGGCCGCTTTTGTATAGAATGGAGCAGACGAACGTCGGGAGAGGAGGGGAAAAGCATGATTCCGAATCCGCCGCCGCGCCCGCCGGGACCGCCGCCGTTCGGCCCGTGGCGCTGCGTGGGCATTTGTGCGCTGGCGCTGGGGCTCGGCATTTTCATCGCGGCTGTTTTTCCGGTGGGGGCGCTGATGTTTCTGGTCGCGTTTCTTCTCATCTTTTGCGGCATCGGCTGTTTGCGCAGATTTTAGGAGGGAAAAAGCATGAAGATCGTTGTTTGGAAGTCACCCAGGGTCCTCTCGTCGCTGCTGCGGCGCGTATTTGGCGTCAGAGAGGAAGCATAACGCGCGTCCACAGTGCATAGAGTGCAGTAACCACTTAGCCGAAGGAGAGGGACTGCAATGGAACTGGAATTGAAAAAGGAGCAGTTTGCCTGTTATCAGGCGTTACCACAGCTCAGCGAGAACCGAGAGGAGACAACGGAGACCATCGTGCCGGACTACCTGCCGGACATTGCCCGCATCGTGGATGCGAGCGGGTGCCTTTTCCTGCGCAGCCGTGAGATCGCAGACGGAAAAGCGCAGGTGTCGGGCACGGTCCGCATGACGCTTTTGTACGTGGCCGAGGACACGCAGAGGATGAAGTCGTTTGAATACACGCTGCCGCTTGACGAGACGATCGAGGGGCGCGCGCTGAACGGCAGCGCGGACAGCTGCCTCGACGGCCGGCTCTGCTCGTGTGAGGTGCGTATGCTCAACCCGCGCAAGGTGTTCACGCGCGTGAATGTGGAGCTGACGCTCACGCCCTACGTGCCCGCGTCGCTGAGCGTGTGCAGCGGTGTGAAGGAGCAGGAGACCTACAAGATCGAAACGCTGTGTGAGAAAAAGGACATCGGTATCATCCGCGCCATTCGGGAAAAGGATTTCACGTTTTCCGACGAGGTGCTGCTCTCGGGTACGAAGGAACCCATTCAGGAGCTTTTGCGCACAAAGTGCGCGCTGCGCGTGACCGACTGCAAGTCGATCGGCAACAAGATCGTGCTCAAGGGCGTCGCGAGGCTGGACGCCATCTACCTGGACGAGAGCGGGAATCTTGCCTCGATGAGCAGCGAGCTGCCGTTTTCACAGATCCTCGACGGTCTTGCCGAAGAGGAGGGCGAGACAGCGGTGCGCGCGTCGCTGCGCCTGACAGGCGCGGAGATCCACGTCGGCAGCGAGAGTGAGCCGGACAATAACCGTGCCGTTTCGCTGCGGCTTTACATCAGCGCGTTCGCGGCGGTGCGCGAGGTGAAAAGCGTCTGCTGCGTGGCGGACCTTTACAGCACGGCCTACGATCTGACCGCGAAGACGGAGACGGTCGAGCTGTGCGACAGCGCGGCGCTGGTGCTGCGCGAGCAGCTCGTGCGCGAAAAGCTCGAGACCGGCGCTGAGGTGCAGACGGTGCTGGCGACCGACGTCATTTTCAGCAGCGCGGGCGTGAGCGGCAGTGGAGAGAGCGCATCGCTGCGCGCGACGGCAAACCTGCGCGTGCTGTATCTCGACGAGAACGCCGTGCCGCTGCTCTCCGAGCGGCGAAGCGAGGTGCTGCTCGAGACCGACCTTCCGGCCAGCGGACAGGCGCGGGTGCAGGATGTCTATGCAGGCGAGATCGCCGCGTCCATCGGCGCGGATGGCGTGGAGCTGCGCTTTCCCGTGACGTTTGCCGTCAGCGTGGCGGAAACGCCGTGCTATCCGTGCCTTCAGTCGCTTGAGGCCGAGGAGTGCAGGAAAAAGGACGAGAACGTCCCCTCGCTCGTGCTGCGCGCGATGAAGCAGGGCGAGCGGCTATGGGATATTGCCAAGCTGTACCACACGACAGTCGAGGCCATCCTTGCGGCCAACGAGCTCAAGGAGGAATCCGCCGCGGTGATCGGAAAGCTGCTCCTGATCCCGCGCAGGCGCTGAGGAACGGAGGAAGAAGGTATGAGCATGAATACGGAGATCTATCAGGATATTTCGACCCGCACGGCGGGGGACATTTACATCGGCGTCGTCGGCCCCGTACGCGCGGGCAAGTCGACGTTCATCAAACGCTTCATGGAGACGCAGGGCATTCCGAACATCGACAACGTCTACCGCCGCGAGCGGGCCAAGGATGAGCTGCCGCAGAGCGGCAGCGGCCGCATGGTGATGACGGCGGAGCCGAAGTTCGTGCCGGAAGAGGCCGTGGACATCGCGCTCGACGAGGGCAGCAGCTGCTCGGTCCGGCTCATCGACTGCGTGGGCTACATGATCCCCGGTGCGACGGGGCAGATGGAGGGCGAGAGCCCGCGCATGGTCTCGACGCCGTGGCTCGACCACGAGGTGACGATGAGCGAGGCGGCAGAGCTCGGCACGACGCGCGTCATCCGCGAGCATTCGACCATCGGCGTCGTCGTGACGACCGACGGCAGCATCACCGACATCCCGCGCGAGGACTACATAGAGGCCGAAGGCCGCGTCATCCGCGAATTGCAGGAGATCGGCAAGCCCTTCCTCGTTTTGCTCAACGCAACCGAGCCGGAAAGCGAGCGTGTGCAGGCAATGGCAAGGGATATTGCTTCACGGTATGGCGTGACGTGCCTGCCGGTCAACTGCCTGACGCTCGACGACAACGCGGTGGGGATGATCCTTAAAGCCATCCTCTACGAGTTCCCGCTCTGCGAGCTCGACCTCTTTATCCCGCCGTGGGTCGAGGCGCTTTCCGACGATCACCCGATCAAAAGCGGCCTCTATCAGGCCATCCGCGAGAACACGGGAACACTCCGCTGTATCCGCGAGGTGCAGGGCGCGATCAGCGCCATCGGCGGCTGCGAGAGCGTCAGCAGCGCGCGCATCACGTCCATTCAGCTCGGCACGGGCGTTGCCGCGGCGGAATTGCAGCTCCCGCGCGCGTTGTTCTACCGGACGCTGAGCGAGCAGTCGGGCTTTGACGTGAAGGACGATGGCGATCTTTTGAGTCTGCTCACCGAGCTCTCGTCGGTCAAGGCGGAGTACGACAAGGTGGCGCAGGCGGTGTCCGATGCACGCGAAAGCGGCTACGGCATCGTTGTGCCGACGGTCGACGAGCTGAACTTGGAGGAGCCGGAGATCATGAAGCAGGGCGGGCGCTACGGTGTGAGGCTCAAGGCGAGCGCGCCGAGCCTGCACATCATCCGCGCCGACATCGAAACGACCGTTTCGCCCATCGTCGGCAACGAAAAGCAGAGCGAAGACATGGTCAACTACCTCTTGCAGGAGTTCGAGGGCGACACAAGGAAGATCTGGCAGTCGAACATCTTCGGCCGCAGCTTCCACGAGATCGTCAACGAAGACTTGCAGGCAAAGCTCAAGCACATGCCGGACGACGCGCGGCAAAAGCTGCGTCAGACGCTTGAGCGCATCATCAACGAAGGCACCGGAGGTCTGATCTGCATTATTCTGTAAAGTGAAAACACTTCACTAAAAATGATAAAAGAGGAACCGATTCGAAAGAATCGGTTCCTCTTTTACTTAAAATCTTACTTGGCCAGCACCTTTTTGAGCTTGGCAAAGCGGGGCAGGGAGTCCTCCTTCGGGAGCTTGGGCT
>CALAAN010000003.1 GCA_937884915.1 uncultured Oscillibacter sp. | reverse complement strand
GCCGCTCGGGTCGATGAGCAGGATGATGCCGAGCGAGCACAGGATCGCGCAGAAAAGCGCGTTTTTCTGCACCTTTTCGCGCAGCACAAAGCCTCCGAGCACCACGATGACGGGATAGGCAAAGTGGAACACCGTCGCCATGCCGGAGGCAAGGTAGCGGTACGAGCTGAACAGCAGGATCGGCGCGAGCCAGCAGCCGAAAAAGCCGGTCAGGCTGGTTTCCAGCAGCGCGCCGCGGCTGATGCGCAATCCGCCCTGCCTCTGGCTCAGCAGCGCGAGGATCGGAAGAGACAGGAGATTGCGCAGAAACACCAGCGTCATCGGCGTCACGCCCTGCGCGTAGAGAAAGTTCGCCCCCAGCGGCATACAGCCGAAGATGACGGCGCTCAATATCACGCAGAAATAGCCGAGCCACTGCTTTCGACGCTCCATGCCGGTCTCCCCCCCTTATATGAATAAAGTGAATGCATTTATCATACGCGCGCTTTTTCTTTCGGTCAAGTGGGAAAATCAAATAAACGCCGCATTGACAAATATTCCCGCGGCTGATATGCTGTGATATCATCAGAAAAAGCGGAGGAAAAACGTCGTGTTTCTCTTTTATATCAATCCCATCTTAATTGCCGCAGCGGTCATTCCGGCCATCGTCCTACTGCGCTTTGTCTACAAGGAGGACCGGCTCGACAAGGAGCCGCCGGGGCTGCTGCTCTCGCTCGTCATCTTCGGTATTCTATCGACGTTCGCCGCCATCGTGACCGAGCAGATCGGCGAGGCGATCCTGGGCATTCTCCTGCCGCAGAATTCGATCGCGTACAACGCGCTGCTCTATTTCGTTGTGGTTGCGCTGTCGGAAGAGGGCTTTAAGTATCTGCTGCTCAAAAAGCGCACGTGGTATTCAAGCGAATTCAACTGCCAGTTCGACGGCATTGTGTACGCCGTGTTCGTCGCGCTCGGCTTTGCCCTGTGGGAGAATATCAGCTATGTTCTGATGTACGGTCTCGGCACGGCGGCTGTCCGCGCCGTCACGGCCGTGCCTGGTCACGCGTGCTTCGGTGTGTTCATGGGTGCTTTTTACGGCCTTGCCAAGCGCTATGACAACTTTGGCGACGAGTACCGCAGCCGCCGCTGCCGCCGCTTTGCCGTGCTCGTGCCGGTGCTGCTGCACGGCATGTACGACTTCATCGCGACCTATGAGTACGACGGCTACGCCTGGATCTTCGTCGCGTTCGTCGTGCTGCTCTTCGCCGCGGCGTACCGCATGATCAAAAAGCTCTCGCGCGACGACCGCTTCATCGACGGCAACGACTACCACTACTACAACGGCCCCGAGCTCTGAAAAAACGCAAAATCAAACAGTTTTCATAAAAAAGAGGCATTGCCGCGTGTGCGGCAAATGCCTCTTTTTTACTCTTTTGATAAGGGTCCAGTGATCAGGCGCTGTCACTTCTGCTCGCCGTCCTGTAAGGCCTCTTTGAGCGTGCGCCAGCCGAGCACCGCGCATTTGACGCGCGCGGGCATGTGGGCGATGTCGCGCAGGGCGGAGGCTTCTTCCAGACTGTCGATCTCGTCTTCCGACGCCTCGCCCTGGATCATTTTCATGAACGTGCCGCCGAGCTTCAGCGCGTCCTCCTTCTTCTTGCCGACGATCATGCCGAGCATGATGTCCGCCGACGCCTGCGAGATGGCGCAGC
>CALAAN010000002.1 GCA_937884915.1 uncultured Oscillibacter sp. | reverse complement strand
CGTAATACTTGATCCGCTCGGCGAATTCCTCTTTCGTCGCCGCCTCGGCCTCGGGGAAGCACTCGGCTTCCACCGCCGCGACCGCGTCCAGATCGTTGATCGTTGCTGTTCTGATCTCCATGGTTCTGTCCTCTCTATTTACTCCCATTTCTCGCGGCTGAGCTCGCGCATGTAGCCCGCCGTGATGATACCGGTGGGCAGCGCGACAATAGCGATGCCCATGAACGACGACGTCATGCTCACAATGCGGCCGATCTCGCTCGTCGGATAGATGTCGCCGTAGCCGACGGTCGTCAGCGTGACGACCGCCCAGTAGATAGCGTCGAAAAACGTGTCAAAGCTGTCGGGCTCCACCTGGAACATGATGAGCGCCGACAGCGCGATATATCCGCCCGCCAGCACGCACACCGCCGCAAGCGCGCTTCTCGCGCTTGATGACATTCAAAATAAGTGTAAAGCTGTGCGAGTAGCGCAGGAATTTGAGCGCCTTGAGCGCTTTGTTGAGGCGGAAAAGCCTGAACAGCTTGAAGCCCGACGACAGCACCGTCAGCGACGGCAGGATGGACAGCAGGTCCACGATGCCGAAAAAGCTGAACGGATAGCGCAGGAACGCCCATTTTCCGCTCTTTTCGTACTTTAAGTCCGCCGTCCACCAGCGCAGCAGATAGTCCACGATGAACACCGTGACCGTCGCGCGGTCGAGCCAGATGAACAGCGCGTTCGTCTCTTTGAAGCACAGCGGCACGATGCTCGCCGCGATGCACACGAGCATGAAGCGGTCGTAGATCAGACTGTCGCGGTCGTCCTTGTCCGCGACTTCGATGACCTCGTAAATTTTTCTTCGCAAACTCATGCCGTCACTCCCTTGCACCAGGCAGAAAACGCTGCTCGACCTCTTCCGCGCACATCTGCCCGCCGGAGAGCTCCGTGAGCGTGGCGGAAAAGTCCGCCACCTTCTGCACGGGCAGAAGAAATGTGAGCGTCACGGCTGCGCCGTAGTCGCTCGACTCGATCCTGCCCTCGCTGCCCTCGATGAGCAGCTTCACACGCTCGAACATCGGATATGGGCATTCGAGCAGCAGCACGGAAAACGGCTGCATCCGCACCTTGCCCGCTTTGTCAAGCGCGTCCTTCGCCGCCTTGGCGTAGGCGCGCGTCAGCCCGCCCGCGCCGAGCAGGATGCCGCCGAAGTAGCGCGTCACGACGCACACCACATTTTCGACGTTCTCGCGCTGAAAGACATTCAGCATCGGCTGCCCCGCCG
>CALAAN010000001.1 GCA_937884915.1 uncultured Oscillibacter sp. | reverse complement strand
CGGCTTTGACCTTCATCTGCAAAACGCCCGCCTTGAGCGTCAGGGTGCCGTCCTTGACGGCTGTGACCTCGGCCTGACGGCGCGTGCCGGGAATTTCGACCAGATCGCCGACCCGAATGGGCCGCGAGGGCTTGGGGATGGGCTCCGCGCTCTCGTCGCGCACGCCCGCAGCGTCGCGTGCCTGCTTGATGTTATGCATGATCTCGGCGCGCTGTGCGTTCATCTGCTGGGCATCAAGCTTCTTTTGCTGCCTGCGCAGCGCGTCGAGCTCTCGGAACGTGTCGTCCGCGACGGACTTGGCCTCGGCCAAAAGGCGTTTCGCCTCGGCCTCGCCGCGGCTTCTCGCGTTCTCCTTCGCGCGCTCCATCTGCGTGCGGAATTCGCGCGCCTTGCGCGCGTCCTCCTCGCGCTGGGCGTAAAGGCGGTCGACCTCAGCCTTTTCTTTTTCGAGCTGCTGGCGCTTCTGCTCGAGCTGCGTCAGCACGTCTTCAAAGCGGATGCTCTCGCTGTCCATCTGCGCCTTGGCCTTTTCGATGACGGCTTCGGAAAGGCCAAGTCTCTTCGAGATCGCAAAGGCGTTCGACTTGCCGGGGATACCGATGAGCAGCTTGTAGGTCGGACAGAGCGTTTCCACGTCGAACTCGCAGCTCGCGTTCTCCACGCCCGCGGTCGTCATGGCAAAGGTCTTGAGCTCGGCATAGTGCGTCGTCGCGGCGATCTTCGCGCCCTGTGAGCGCGCCTGCTCAATGACGGCGATGGCCAGCGCCGCGCCCTCAACAGGGTCGGTGCCCGCGCCCAGCTCATCGAAGAGGATCAGGCAGTGCTCGTCCGCCTCGTCCAGAATCTGCACGATGTTTTTCATGTGCGCCGAGAAGGTCGACAGGCTCTGCTCAATGCTCTGCTCGTCGCCGATGTCGGCCAGCACCGAGGAAAAGATGCTCACGGCGCTGCGGTCGTCGCAGGGGATGTGCAGACCGCACTGCGTCATCAGGCAGAGAAGACCGAGTGTCTTGAGGCTCACGGTCTTGCCGCCGGTGTTCGGGCCCGTGATGACGAGCGTATCGAAGCTGCGGCCGAGTTCAATGTCGATGGGCACGGCCTTCGCTGGGTCGAGCAGCGGGTGGCGCGCATGGCGCAGATACACACTGCCGTCCCTTTTGAGCTCGGGCCGCATGGCGTTCATGCGGCAGCTCAGCTCGCCGCGCGCGAAAATGAGGTCGAGGTGGACGAGGATATCGTAATCCCACAGAATATCGCGGCTGAAGCCCGCCGCCTCGCCAGAGAGAGCGTAGAGGATGCGGTCGATCTCCTTCTCCTCTTTCGCTTCGAGCTCCTTGAGCTCGTTGTTGGCCTGCACCACGCCCATCGGCTCGACGAAGATCGTCGCGCCGCTTGAGGACGTGTCGTGCACGAGGCCCGGCAGCTCGCCGCGGCACTCGGCTTTCACCGGCACGACGAAGCGCCCGCCGCGCTGCGTGATCAGCGCGTCCTGTAAGACGTTCCGGTAGCTCGGCGACGAGATGATGCGCTGTAAGATCTGGCGGCCCTTGGCCGCCGCCGCGCGCTTGTGGCGGCGGATCTCCGCGAGCTCGGGCGAGGCCGCGTCGGCGATCTCGTTCTCATCGAGGATTGCGGTCGTGATCTTCTCCTCCAAAAAGCGGTTCGGGTGCAGGGAGAGGAAGAGCTTGTCGATGACCGTGCCCTCCTCGTCCTCCTTATAATAATCCTGCACGCGGCGCACATTCGTGAGAAGGCCCGCAATGTCGAGCAGCTCCCGCGTGTTGAGCATGCCGCCGCGCTCGGCGCGGGAGAGCGATTCGCCCACGTCGCGCACGCCGCCAAAGGCGGGGCTGCCGCGCAGCATGATCATCTTGCGCGCCGCGTCCGTCTCGTCGAGCAGGCGATTGACCTCACCAAAGTCGTCCGACGGCGTCAGCCGGCGCGCCCGCGCTTTAGCCTCCGCGCTCACCGCGTGATGCTCGAGCATCTCCAATAGCCGCGGCAGTTCGAGCACGCGGATGGATTTTTCAAACAGTTCACTCATAGTTTTCTCCGAATTTTTGATTCCGATTCGTATTTCTTTCGACAGATATTTCGTTTAGTTGTCAATTTTCATGCTTTTATAGAAGTCCAGCGTCTTGAATCGCCGGTCGAGCTGCACCTGCGCGAACACCTCGCACGCCGCGGCAAAGCGCTTTTCCGTCTCGCCCGAGAGGGAAAACGACAGCATCCGCTTCGGCTCGGAAAACAGCACGTGGCGCATCGCCGCGAACGAGCCCGCGTCCAGCGGCAGAAGGCCGCTCCCGCCGTGCGGAGCACATTCTTTGCACAGCAGCACGCCCTGCTGCGCGTCAAACACCGGCTCTTTCGGGTTGTGCGTGCCGCAGACGGCGCAGCCGTCGAGCAGTGGCTCGTAGCCCGAAAGCGAGAGTAATTTCAGCTCAAACGCCGCCTTGACGATGCTCTGCGGCTTTTGCAGCGTGTCGAGCGCGTAGAGCGAATTGAGCAGCAGCGACAAAATCTCCGGCACGGGCTCATCCTCCGCTGTGACGCACTCGGTCATCTCGGCAAAATACGACGCGAGCGACAACAGCTCGATGTCCCGCCGGATGCCGTCGAACAGCGTGATCGTCGACGCCTCGTCGAGGTAGTACCAGTTCCCGCGCTGATAGAGCACGAGCTCGGAAAAGGCCAGAAGCTCACTGCCCGCCGCGATGCGGCTTCCCTTGCGCCGCGCCCCGCGCGCCACGACCGCGATCCGCCCGAGCGTGTCGGTCAGAATATTCAATATGTAGTCGGCCTCCTTCGTCGCCGTCGCGCGAAGGACAATGCCTTTGGTTACGAGTTTTTCTGACATAAAACTCCTTTAAGTTGTTTTACACCAAGGGGTGTAAAGGGTGGTTGCCTTGCAGGCGGGATGGGAGGGGTCCGCGCAGAGCGCGGAGGGGGAATGCAGCGCGCAAGCGCTGCTGCCGGTCAAAGGGGGTGTTCTCTTTCCAAAGAGAACACCCCCTTTGGAACCCCCAGAGAAAGGCAAGGGGTCTTACCCCTTGACCCCGCAC